>JALZAD010000289.1 GCA_030948555.1 Verrucomicrobiota bacterium
TCGGCTTCCCGTCGTCGTCGAGCATCGAGACGAGAGCTTCGCCGACTCCGAGCTCGGTAAGCACCTTCTCGGTTTTTAGCTTCGGGTTCTGCCGGAAAGTTTGCGCAGCGGCTTGGACGGCCTTCTGGTCGCGGGGGGTAAAAGCTCGCAACGCATGTTGCACACGGTTCCCGAGCTGTCCCAGGACAACATCAGGTATATCGAGCGGGTTCTGGCTGACGAAATAGACACCGACCCCCTTCGAGCGAATCAGTCGGACGACTTGTTCAATCTTCTCCTCCAGCGCCTTCTCAATGTCGGCGAAGAGCAGATGCGCTTCGTCGAAGAAGAAAACCAGCTTCGGTTTCTCCACATCGCCGACTTCCGGAAGCTTCTCGAATAACTCAGAGAGTAACCAAAGAAGAAAAGTCGCGTAGACCTTCGGGGATTGTTGCATCAGCTTGTCCGCCGCAAGGATGTTAACCACTCCGCGCGAGCCCTGGGTTTGGATCAAGTCGTCCAGATCGAGCGCAGGTTCCCCGAAGAACTTATCCGCGCCTTGGGATTCGAGTGCGAGCAAGTTGCGCTGGATCGTGCCGGCGCTAGCGGCAGAGACATTGCCGTATTGCGTCTTAAACTGGTCCGCATTATCCGCGACGTATTGCAGCATCGCGCGGAGATCCTTCAGGTCCAACAAGAGCATCCCGTCGTCGTCCGCAATCTTGAAGACCATGTTGAGCACGCCTTCCTGCGTGTCGTTCAGGTCGAGTAAGCGGCCGAGTAGCAGCGGCCCCATCTCCGAAACCGTGGCGCGAACCGGATGGCCGTTCTCGCCGAAGACATCCCAGAACACCACCGGACATGCTTCGCCTTTGAAATCGGTAATCCCGAGTTCTTTTGCGCGCTCTACGACTTTCGGATTGTTTCCGCCGGGCTGACTTATTCCGGCGAGGTCGCCTTTCACGTCGGCCATGAAGACCGGCACGCCGCGCGCGCTGAAGCTTTCCGCGAGGGTCTGAAGCGTGACGGTTTTACCGGTGCCGGTAGCCCCGGCAATCAAGCCGTGGCGGTTTGCCATTTTCGGCAGGAGATAAATCGGCTCCTTCGCCTTTGCGACGAGGATTGGTTCAGTCATAAGACGCGAGGTTTACTCGCGTATGAACTACGAGGCAATCGCCTCCGCCGGCTGCGCCGCGGTTTCTTCCGCGCCGCTATCGGGAGGAAGCACGTCGACCGGTGCCGCACTAATGCTGACGATCTGGAACGTGCCCGAACCTTGCTCGGTGTTGAGCTCGACCGTGTCGCCGACTTTCCGTCCGAGCAACGCCTGGCCAATCGCAGTTTGATACGACAGGATCCGCAGCTCCGGATTTCCGTCCCAGGCGCCGAGGATGGTGTAAACCTCTTCTTCGTTTGTCTTGCTGTCGCGCAAGGTCACGACCGTGCCGATCGAGACCTGTGTCGTGTCCGGATTTTCAAAGCTTGTACCACGCGCGTTCGCCAGCATGAATTCCAAGTCCTCCTTGCGCCGCATCAGCACGGCCTGCATCTGCTTCGCCGCTTTGAACTCAAAGTTCTCGCGCAGATCGCCGTAGGAACGAGCAACGCCGATCTCTTTCGAGTTCTCCGGGATCTTCTTGTTCACGATCTCCTCGAGCTCGGCACGGCGTTTTTCGAGCGTGCTCCAGGAAACCACGAGCGACTCGGATTTTTCTTCCTTCTGCTCGCCGGTGATGACGCTTTCGAGCTGCGGGTAAAGTTTGATGATACGCGCGAGCAACGATCGTTTGGTCAGCTCATCGAAAACCGGCGTGAGCATGAGGCGTCGCATTCCATCGCGCGCCACGCTCGTCTCTACGTCGGTGAACATGTCGGAAATCAGCTCGCGATCGTCGAGAAGCAGATCGCGCAGCTTACTGCCACGGCTATTCTCGTTGTGCGCATCGCGCTCCAGCGCGGAAAGGATGGCCCCGAGCAGCTCGGGGTTGACCAGATCGCGCCACTCGCCGGTGCGATCTTTGCAGAGCCACACGAGCGTTTCGCTGGTCAGAGAGTGCTCGCGAATCCCGCGGTCGAGCAGCCGGCGCAACTCCGGTTGCTGCCCATGTTCGACGAAGACGCGCGGCATCTGCGAAACCGCGCGCGCGTTGTCGGATTGCATGATGTGCCAGGCGCGGCGCGTCCATTCTTCGCCGAGCGCAGATGGCAACGCAGCCAGCACGCGCTTTTCTTTCGCTACGGGCAACTTGGGGAGGATGGTCGTGAGCTTCGCTTCCTCTTCAGCGACGACGCGATTCACCGTCATGTCGGGCGAATTGCTCGTCAGTCCGGGGCAACGCTCCATCAGATCGTCGCGCGCCATGACCAGCTCGATGGTGAACGCTGGATTAAACTTCTGGTTCCGCCCGGCCGCTTCTTCGATCGCGTTGACGATCGGCTGCAGCTGCGCGGCAGGATTTTCAAATTCGCTGTGGAACTTGATGATCTGGTCGAGTGCCGCGGCCTGCTCTTTCGGCTGCCGCGCCTGGTTGAAGAACGCGATCAGCTCATCGGCGCGTGAAACCTTTTCGCCGCGCAGCTTGATCGGCTCGGTCTTCTTCGTCGGGATATGAAAGAAGCCGTCCTTCTTCAGGTTCTTGGTTGTCGACGTCCACCACTTCTTCCACTCCGCTTCATTGAACAGATCGCCCGTCATCATCTGGCTGATCTGCGAGACAGTGGCGGAACCGCCAAGGCTCTCGAGCACGTTGCGCACAACCGCCGCGGGGTCGCTCTTCAAAAGTCCTTTGATCCCCGCGAGATCAGTCGCTTTGCGCGCAAGGAAATGGCCCGGTGCGAGCGCGGTTAGATTGTCCGCGGCGTAGGCGAGCTGCATCGGATGGCCTTTCTTCCCTTGGAAATCGATCGCGATTTGATTGAGGAGAAGGTTCCACTCCGCGATCTGGCCGAAGCCCCAACTTTTGTGCAGGCAATAGGTGCCTGGCTTGAGTTGATTGAGTTGATCGGCCTGGCGCGGGGTGAGTTTTCCTGAGTCGACGAGCTTCTGCAATTCGGGGTCCATGCGCGGCGGAAAAGCTACGGTGATCGCCGCCGCGCGCTAGGGGAAACTGCGGAATTGCTGCTGCACGTTCGCCGTTGCGGCGCGATTGGCAGCGTGGGACGCTGGACGCCGTGCCGCTTTGGTTTTGGGTCGCCTTTCACATCGGCGTGTTCGTGGTGCTGGCGATCGACCTCGTCGGATTCAATCGACGCGAACACGTCATCTCGATCAAGGAAGCGTGCATCTGGAGCGTCGTCTGGGTCGTCCTCTCGCTCTGTTTTAACCTGCTCGTTTGGCAGCTGAAAGGAGAGGACGCGGCGGTCGATTTCTTCACCGGCTACGTCATCGAATACTCGCTCAGCGTCGATAACATTTTCGTTTTCGTCCTCATCTTCACCTACTTCAAGGTGCGAGCGAAGTACCAGCACCGCGTGCTGGTCTGGGGGATCATCGGAGCGCTGATGATGCGCGGCGCCATGATCTGGCTTGGCGTCTCGTTGGTCGCGCGGTTCCATTGGATCCTCTACGTCTTCGGCGCGTTCCTCCTCATCACCGGCATTCGCATGGTCATGAGTCGCGGCGAGGAGATCGACCTCGAGCACAACTTCGTTCTGCGCCTTTGCCGGCGTTTGATGCGCGTCACGCCCGAGTATCACCAGCAGCATTTCCTCGTGAAACAAAGTGGCCGGTGGATGCTCACGCCGCTCGCGCTGGTCCTCATCGTGATCGACATCATGGACCTGATTTTTGCGGTCGACTCGATCCCTGCTGTCTTCGCAATTACACAGGACGAGTTCATCATCTACACCTCAAACATCTGCGCCGTTCTCGGGCTGCGTTCGCTCTACTTCGTCCTCGCGCACATCATCGATCGATTCATCTACTTGAAAACCGGGCTCGCGCTGGTCCTTGGGTTTGTCGGCGTGAAAATGCTCGCGTCCGGGTTCCTGCACATTCCGAACTGGGCGTCCCTCTTCTTGATCATCACCGTGCTGACGGTCACGATTCTGCTGTCGATTCGCGCGACGCGTGGGCGTCATCAGCAGGATGGTGCAACTGAAGCCTTGCCCGAGATGAGCAAACTCGATTAGCTGCGCTCATGCGCATCGCCTTCGCGACCATCCTCGTCATCGCGCTCGCCGGTTTCGCCCGAGCCGATATCCACGATCCGCCGTCCAATGCACACGGCCCAACCCGCAAGCTCGGTCGCGGCATCTCGAACTTACTTTACGGCTGGTCGGAACTGCCGGTTGAAATCGCCAAGGTGAATAGCTACGAAGGCAACTCTGCTGCCGGCGGCTACGGAGTGGTGCGCGGCGTCGGCCGCAGCTTGCTCCGGATGGGCGCCGGCATTGTAGAAATCCTGACCTTCCCCGCGCCGATCGTGCGCGGCACCTACTACCCGATCCTCGAAGACGAGACGCATTGGATTCACGCCGGCTACAAGGAATTCCCGCCGGAGCTCGGCAACGAATCCAAGTATCCGTACGTCCGGCATTACTGAGCTGGCGCCGCTCGCGCGGCTCTAATCATGAGAAGCACTGCGATTCAAAAGCCGCGGCGCTCTCGATTCGCCCGACGCGCTAGCGGTGATCCCCGCGGCCCAGCGCGTGTTCACAGCCGGCGTTCACTGGACTGGGCGACAAGTGTCCTCGAAACGCAGTGGCTGCGTGCAGCGATGATTCTGATTGCCGGCATCGCCGCCCATGCTGGCTGCCTTCATTCCATCTTCTACCTCGATGACTGGTGGCAGATCCGCGATTCGGAGTTCGTCGAAGGCGGACAGTGGTGGGGCGAGCCGACCCTCCTGCTGACGCACCTCAGCTACTATCTCACATGGAAGCTGGCCGGATTTTCCAGCGTCGCCTTTCACGCCGGAAATCTCGCGTTGCATCTCCTGCTTGCGCTCTGCGTGTATTGGCTCGGCCGCTCCTTTCTGCCACGTGCGGAGAAGAGTGAATGGCTGCGCCGTGACACCGTGGCGTGGGTCGCTGCGCTCATCTTTGCCGTCCATCCGCTCACGACAGAAATCACCAATTACGCGCGCGCTCGCGATCACGGTTTGGTTGCACTCTTTTCGTTCCTCACCGCCGGGTTCACGGCTCTGGCGTTGCGAGGCAGTTGGCGCTGGGCCGCTGCAGCCGTCGCTGCGATTCTCGCGGCCACGTTCTCCAAAGGTCCGGGCTTTGCGCACGCCGCTTTGAGCTGCGGCCTGGTCGCGCTGGCGTTTGCGTCCCGCGAAGATTGGCGCGGAAGATTTTCGCGACGATCGACGAAAGTTACCGCGACGTTGATCGGCCTGCTTGTCCTGACGGTGGCGTTTCCCGTGCTGAGACATTTGGGAAGAGCGCTCGCGGCGGAGGCGTCGCTAAAGCCATTTCTGCTTCACGCGCTCACCCAAAGCCGCGTTCTTCCGGAATACCTCTGGCGCATGGCGTTGCCGCTGCAGTTGTGCTCCGATCATCTGGTCGCGCTAACGAAGAGTTTCGCCGATATCACCGCCTGGATCTGCGCGGTAGGCGTCATTGGGTTGGTTGCGTTCGATGTACTGCTTTGGACGCGGCGCCGACAACCATTCGCGCTCCTTCTCGCGCTCGCTCTCGGCCCGCTCCTCCTGCGTTTCCTCTACAACATCAGCGAACTCATGGTGGAGTATCGCGTCTACCCCGCGCTGCCCTTCGTCGCGCTGCTCTTCGCGATGCCGCTTTGCTATCTCGGATCGAAGATGCCGCGACTGGGCTTTGTCGCGATTGCTGTCGTGCTTGTCTCTTTCATCGCGCTTTCCGAACAACGCAGCACCGAGTGGCGCAGTGCGGAGACATTGTATGCGCAAATCGAGCGCCTTTATCCGATGCAACTGCGCGTCCTCAATTGCCGCTCCGCGGACGATCTGCGCGCGGAACGATTCGAGCCGGTCATCCAGCGGCACGCCGAGTTCAATCAGCGGCTCGAACAGGTCCTCGCCTTCAACCGCGCGAGTCCAACGCGCGTCTACGAGAATTGGATTTCGTGGCTCGTTGCCGAGCAATGCATGTATGTGGATGCGCTCGCCAAAGCGCGCTCACCCGCACTCGCACGCGCGCAGCTCGAGGTCACGGCGCGTGGAATGAAAACGCTTCAGATCGTGAACCCCGCGCTCTGGTCGGCTTGGGAAGTGACTGCCGCGCATCTCGATCTGGTCGAAGGCAAACTGGACTCCGCGAAGGACCACTTTCTCGCCGCACGGCCGCATTGGCAGAAATTCCCGATCGATCGCGAGCTGCGAGCAATCGATCCGACCTACTTGCCGACGCAGCCTTAGCAAGCGCGCGAGTTTCGGTAGAGTGCATCGTGCGAACGCTGGAACTCCAGATCAACGACGTGGCGTTCGGCGGCAACGGCGTCGGTCGCGACGAAGGCAAAGCCGTCTTCGTCCCATTCACGATTGACGGCGAGCAGGTCCGCGCGCGGGTCGTTCGCGAGAAGAAGCAGTTTGCGGAAGCAGATCTCGTCGAGGTTCTCACCGCATCAGAGAAGCGGACCTTACCGGAGTGCCCTTACTTCGGCCGCTGCGGCGGCTGCCGTTATCAACACATCGAGTATGCGCACCAGCTCGAAATAAAGCGGCGCCAGGTGGAGCAGAGCCTGCGCAGGATCGGGCGCATTATGGACATCACGGTCCAGCCGATGATCCCTTCACCGAAGCCGTACGCGTATCGCAATCGCGTCACCGTTCATTGCGACGATGGTGTGATCGGCTACTTCCGCTACGACGCGCACGAGCTGATCGACGTGGAGCAATGTCCGATCGCCTCGGCCGAGGTGAATGCCGCGCTCGCCGAGCTACGCGCACGCAAGCCGCGCGACGGTCATTACACTTTGCGTGCGCATTCCGGCCCCCGCGTGTTCGAGCAGACGAATGACGAAGTCGCGGACGCTCTCGCGAGTTGCGTCGCCGCCATGCTGCCGGACGATCACCAGATCTTGATTGACGCCTACTGCGGCGCCGGCTTTTTCACCAAGCGTCTGGCCGCAAAGTTCCAGCGCGTGATTGGCATCGAGTGGGACCGGCACGCGATCGCAGCCGCCGAGCAGAACGCCGCGCCTAACGAGTCCTACATCAACGGCGACGTTGAGTCGGAGCTGAGCCGACAACTGCTCGCCGCCGCTGCCGCGACCACGTCCATGATCGTCGATCCGCCCGCGACGGGACTCAGCACCGCGGTGCGCCGCGCGTTGCTCGATCGCCCGATGCACACCCTCGTTTACGTCTCGTGCGATCCCGGCACGATGGCGCGCGACCTGAAAGAACTGCAGGCCCGCTTCCAGATCCTCGCCGTGACGCCGCTCGACATGTTCCCGCAAACCGCCGAGATCGAGTGCGCGGTGCACCTGCGCGCGGCGTAGAAAAGAACTTGCCACTCGTTCGGCGCGGCGCCGAGAGTCGCGCCTCCACCGATGGCTGATCTTCCTGTCGCTCCCGGCGTTCATCGTCCACGCAATGTGGATTGGAAACGCGCGGCCGCGTTGCTCTATGGCGACTGGGGCACGAGCAAGGCCTACGTCATTGGCCTCGCCTTCGTCGCGGCCGGGTTCGCTTCGCTCCCGATCATTCTCGCGGTCTGCCTGCTCACCGCGGTCGTCGCCTACAACTACATCATCGTCTGCAAACATTTCCCGGACGGCGGCGGCGTCTACTCGGCCGCGCGGCAGCAGAGTCGGTTCCTTGCTTCAACCGGCGCGCTCCTTCTGGTCGCGAATTTCATGGTCACGGCTGCGCTCAGCGGCTGGGCCGCAGTGAGCTATCTCGGCGTGCCCGCATCGCACGCACCGATCGCGACCATGGTGCTCGTGGTTCTCGTCGGCGTGATCAACTACTTCGGCCCGAAACACAGCGGCAGCGTTTCGCTCTATCTCGCGATCCCCGCGGTCGTGGTCGTCGTGTTGATCATCGCGCTGAGCGCGCCCCACCTGACGACCGCCTTCCTCGAGCCGCGCCACGCGAATCTCAGCGACACCTGGATCGCGTTCGTCGGAGTCATCCTCGCGCTCAGCGGCGTAGAAGCGGTCGCCAACATCACCGGCGTGATGAAGACCGATGCCGACTCGCCGCCGGACAAGCCGAGCGTCCAGGGCACCGCGAAAAAAGCGATCCTGCCGGTCGCGATTGAAGTGGTTCTCGGCACCGCGCTGCTCGGCTGGGCCATGCTTTCGGTGCCGAAAGAATTCACCGGCGCGCTGCTTGATCACAAGGAAGACATGCTGCGTTTCCTGGCCGAGCATTTCGGCGGCATGGTCGGCGGCCCGGCCTTCAGCCAGGGGATCGGTTTCGCGGTCGGCGCCGTTTTCGGTCTGCTTCTTTTCAGCGCGGTCAACACCGCGGTCGTCGCGTTGATCGGTGTCATCTACATGATGGCCCAGGACGGCGAGATGCCGCGCCAGCTCGCAAAATTAAATCCGCACGGCGTGCCGATGATCCCGCTCTTCATCGCGACCGGGATCCCGATTTTGATTCTCGCCGTGACGAAGCAATTCGAAGCGCTCGCCGGCTTGTATGCCATCGGTGTGGTCGGCGCCATCGCGGTGAATCTTGGCGCCTGCACCTTCAACAAACGTCTCGATCTTCGCTGGTACGAACGTGGCATCATGGGCGCGACGTTCTTCCTTCTCGCGGCCGTCGAGTTGACGATCGCGAAGACGAAACCGGAGGCGTTGTTCTTCGCCATGTGCGTGCTCGGCGCGGGCTACGGATTGCGCGCCTACTCGCACAAACTCTCCGGATTGAAGACCGTGACGGTGAGCCGCGGCGTGGCCGCAATGGTGACACCGGAGCTGACCACGGCCGTGCAACCGCGGATCGCGGAAGGCGCCAAGATCATGGTCGCGGCGCGCGGGATCACGCCGGTGCTCGGCTTTGCGCTCGATGAGGCGCAACTGCGCAACGCCGTTCTTTGCGTGCTCTATGTGAAGGAGATCGCGGTCTACTTTTCGGCGGGACCTACGGCGCTCGAGCGCAAGGCGAAATGGCAGAACGATCCGGAAGCGAACGCGATCATGTCAGTCATGATGAAAGAGGGCGAAGCGCGTGGCGTCTGCGTCCTGCCGATCTACGCAGTCAGTGAAGACGCGGCCGGGACGATCCTCGATCTTTCTGCCACCATGGGCGTCGATTACCTCCTCATCGGCGCCTCGCAACGCACCGCGCTGGCGCACCTGTTGCGCGGCAGCGTGGTGACAAATGTCGCTGCGCAATTGCCGGACGAGATTCGTCTCGTGATCTTCGGCTAACGACATGTCCGCTCCTAAAGTTTTAGTCGCAGACCCGGTCTCGGCGCGCGGAATCGAAGAACTCGGCCGCGATGGCGCGCTCGATGTGCAGGTGCAAACGGGGCTGCCTGAAGCCGAGCTGGTGAAGTTGATCCCGGAATTCAGCGGTCTCGTTGTCCGAAGCGAAACGAAGGTGACGAAGGCAGTCCTCGAGGCCGCGGCGAAACTGCGCGTCGTCGGTCGCGCAGGTGTCGGCGTCGATAACGTCGATGTCGAGACCGCAACGCGGCGCGGGGTCATTGTCATGAACGCACCGGGCGGGAACACGATCTCGACTGCGGAGCATGCCTTTTCGCTGCTGCTCTGCGTGGCCCGCAAAATCCCCCAAGCCCACTCATCAATGCAAAGCGGAAAGTGGAGCCGGAAGGATTTCCAAGGCGTCGAGCTCTACAACAAGTCGTTAGGCATCGTCGGCATGGGCCGAATCGGCAGCGAGCTGAGCCGCCGCGCGATCGCCTTCGGCATGCGCGTGCTCGCGTTCGACCCTTACCTCGCGGCGACGCGCGCCCGGACGCTGCAGGTCGAGCTGATCGACAACCTCGATGATCTTTTTCGCGAAGCCGACTTCATCACTTTGCACACGCCGCTCACGCCCGAGACGCACCATCTCGTGAACGCGGAGCGAATCGCAGCCATGAGACGCGGCGTGCGAATCATCAACTGCGCACGCGGCGGGTTGATCGACGAAGCGGCGCTGAGTGCCGGCCTAACGAGCGGACAAGTTGCCGCCGCCGCGCTCGACGTTTTTGAGACGGAGCCGTTGCCGAACGACTCACCGTTGCGCGAGCTGCCGAACCTCGTCCTGACTCCGCATCTCGGCGCGTCGACCGCGGAGGCGCAGGAAAGCGTCGGCATCGAGATCGCGCAATCAATCCGCGCCGCTCTCCTCGAAGGCACGATTCGCAACGCGGTGAACATGCCTAATCTCGACGCCAAGACGCTCGCGATCATTGGTCCGCACTTGCGCTTCGGCGAACGGCTCGGGCGCTTCCTCTCGCAGCTCGCGCCGAGTCACGTCGATCACCTCACGATCAACTACAGCGGCAAGGTCAACGAAGTCGACACCACCGCGATCACGCGCTCGGTCTTGAAAGGATTTCTGCAGAAAGCCGGCGGCATCGACGTCAACGAAGTGAATGCGCCGGCTTACGCGGAAAGCCTCGGGCTGCAGATTAACGAGACTCGCTTGAGCGCAGTCGGTGATTACACGGATCTGCTCGAGCTTTCCGCGGCGACGGACGGACAGCGCGTCTCGGTCGCCGGTGCATTTTTTGGCGCAACGCCGCGCATCGTCAGCATCAACGCGCGTCCGGTCGAAGCACGTCCGAGCGGTGTCGTTCTTGTTCTCGAGAACAGCGATCGACCCGGCATCGTCGGAAGAATCGGCACGTTGCTCGGCGATCACGGAGTGAACATCGCGACCATGTCGCTGAGCCGAAACGAAGCCGGCGGAACGGCGCTCACCGTGTTAAATCTCGACACCGCGCCTAACGAGACGTTGCTCAAGGAGATCCGCGGGAACGAAGACATCCGCTCCGCGCTGGTCATCCAGCTGTAAAACTCAGGGCGTCCAAGCGGGCGCGAGTCAGCGATTAGAACTTTGCAGCGCAAATCCACCACATAATCTCCGCATATGAGCATCACAGCTATCCTCGTCACCTGCGTCATCGGCCTCGTCATTGGCGCGATCGCGAAGCTCCTCATGCCCGGCAAAGATCCGGGCGGTTGCATCATCACGATGTTGCTCGGTATCGCCGGCGCCTGGCTCGGCACGTTCCTCGGACGGATGCTATTCGGCGGCGCGAACTACACCGCCGGCTGGATCATGTCGATCGTCGGCGCGATGATCCTGCTGCTCATCTACCGGATGATCTTCGGTAAGCGGAGCTGAGCGCGGGCGCGGATTTGCCCGCTCAACCGCCACGCCTCGCGATCTTCGCCGCGTTTGCCGGCGTCTATATCATCTGGGGCTCGACCTACCTCGCGATCCTTTTCGCGATTCGCACCATCCCGCCGTTGCTCATGGCGGGAACGCGGTTCCTTCTCGCGGGCGCGATCCTTTACACGATTGCGCGGATCACCGGCGCGCGCGCTGGTCGTGCGATCGAGTGGCGCACCGCGGCGATTGTCGGTGCGTGTTTGCTCGTCGGCGGAAACGGCGGAGTCACGCTGGCCGAGCAATACATTCCCTCCGGCCTCGCGGCGTTGCTCGTCGCCACGGTGCCGCTCTACATCGCGCTGCTCAGCTGGATTTTCGGAATGGCGGAACGACCCGGTTGGCTCGCCGCGGTTGGACTTGCGGGCGGGTTCGTCGGAGTCGGAGTGCTTGTTGGTCCGGCGCTGCGTTTCTCCGGCGGTGGCGAATCGCCGCACGCGTGGATCGGGATGGTGATTCTCCTTTGCTCGTCGCTCCTCTGGTCGGCCGGTTCGCTCTATTCGCAACGCGCGCAGAACGCGCCGTCACCTTTCCTGGCTGCGGGCCAGCAGATGCTCTGCGGCGGCGCCTTGATGTTCGCAATCGGTGCCCTGCGCGGCGAGCTGGCGAACGTGCATCCGAGCGCGATGAGCAACGTCTCGTTAGGCGCGTTCGTCTATCTCGTCCTGATCGGCGGGATCATCGGCTACGCGTCGTATGCCTACCTGCTGCGTTACTGTGAGCCGGCGAAGGTCGCGACCTACGCTTACGTCAACCCGATCGTCGCGGTGTTGCTTGGTGCGTTCTTTGCCGGCGAGAAGTTGAACGCGCGCACGCTTGTGGCGGCCGCGCTCATCATCGGCTCGGTTGCGATCGTGATTACCGGTGGAAAACGCCGGCACGATGAGAGTGAGAAGATCTGCCGGACGATGTTGCCCGCGGACTAACCGCTCACCACTGCAAGACGCTGCTCGCCCACGTTAACCCGCCGCCGAAAACGACGAGCAGGACGTAATCGCCGCGCTTGATCCGGCCGGTCCGGTTCGCTTCATCGAGAGCGATCGCAACCGCCGCGGCGGACGTATTGCCGTAGCGATCGAGGTTCACAAAGACCCGTTCGCGCGGGATTTTCAGCCGCTCACCGATCGCCTCGATGATGCGCAAGTTCGCCTGATGCGGAATGACGCAGGCGATGTCATCAGTCGTTAGGCCGGCGAGTTCGATCGCCTTCTTCGAGGCCGCGAGCATCGAGATGACCGCCTGTTTGTAAACGTCTTTGCCCGACATGTGGATGGTCTGCAGGTTGCGGTGCGCGTTTTCGGCCGTGATCGGGGTCCGGCAACCGCCGCCGGGCATGAACAAGATGTCGGCATAGTTGCCATCGCTTCCGATGTGCGTGCTGATGACGCCGTGCTCGCTCGCGTCGCGGTGCTGCAGGATGACCGCGCCGGCACCGTCTCCGAAGAGCACGCAGGTGTTCCGGTCCTCCCAGTTGGTAATCGAGCTCAGCTTCTCCGCGCCGATCACCATCACCGTTTCGTAGGTGTGCGAGGTGATGAATTGCTGCCCGATCTCGACCGCAAAGAGGAACCCGGCGCAAGCCGCGGACACATCGAGACACGCGGCGTTCTTCGCGCCGATCGTGCGCTGCACGAAGCATGCAGTGGCAGGGAACACCATGTCCGGCGTGGCCGTCGCGACGAGAATCAGGTCGATCTCTTCCGCGCCGATGTTCGCCTGCTCCATGGCCGCGCTCGCGGCCTTCACCGCCATGTCGCTGGTGAATTCGTTATCCGCCGCGATCCGACGTTCCTTGATGCCAGTGCGCGACGTGATCCACTCGTCGTCGGTGTCGACGATCTTTGAGAGATCATCGTTCGTCAGCACGCGCTCGGGCACGTAACTGCCGGTGCCGACGATGGAGACTGAACGGGTCGGCTTACGAGATCGCGGGCTCGAGCGGAGCGGTCGTTTCATTGAAGCGGCGAATCTCCTCGATGATATGCGGGTTGACCTCGTGTTCAATCGACTCGCCCGCCACGCGGAGCGCGTTCTTGACCGCGAGCGGCGTGCTCGCGCCGTGCGCGATGATGCAGATGCCGTCCACGCCTAACAACGGCGAGCCACCGTATTCCTCGTAGTTCACCTTTTTGCGGATCGTCTTGAAGGCGCCCTGCGCGAGATACGCGCCGGTCATGCGCACCTTACTTTTCACCAGCTCGTGCTTGAGCCATTTGAAGATCGCGTCCCCGACCGCTTCGCAGGTTTTCAGGATGACGTTGCCGACGAACCCGTCGCAGACCACGACCTCGACGGGATCGGCGAAGAGATCGTGCCCTTCGATGTTGCCGCGGAAATTGAGGTCGCTCTCCTTGAGCATCTTGAAAACTTCCTTTGTGAAATCGGTCCCTTTTACGTCCTCACCGCCGATCGACATCAGCCCGACGCACGGACTCGCATAGCCGAGCACGTGGCGCGAGTAGACGGAACCCATGATGCCGTACTGCAAGAGGTGCATCGGCCGCGCATCCACGTTTGCTCCCGCGTCGATCAGGACAAAGAGGTTGCTCTCCGTCGGAATGACCGAGTCGATACCGGGCCGTTCCACGCCAGGCAAGGTGCGCAACTTGATCGTCGTCGCCGCGACTGCAGCGCCCGTGTGTCCGGCGCTGACCACAGCGTCCGCGTGTCCGTGTTTCACCAGATCGACTGCGCGACTGATCGACGAATCCTTCTTCCGCTTCACCGACTCGACGGCCTTATCCGACATCTCCACCACCTGGCTGGAGTGGGTGATTTCAATCCGCGCGTCGTTGCACGCGTGCGTCTTCAGTTCCGCCTCAATCCGCGCGGTATCGCCGACGAGGTAGAGCTTCTCGATGCGCGGATACTCGCGCAGCGCCATGACGGCGCCGGCAATGAGATTGGGCGGGCCGAAGTCGCCGCCCATGGCATCGAGTGCGATCTTCATGCAGAGCGAGGAACTCTGCGGAGTCCCGCAGGGGAATGCAAAATCAAACTACCCGCGACAGCTCGCCGCGAGCACGGCGTCGCGACTTAGGCGCCTTCGATCGTGAGGACCTGCCGGCCCTTGTAGTAACCGCACGAGCCGCAGGCGGTGTGCGATTGCACGCTGCTGCCGCACTGTGGGCACTTGTTCAAGAGCGGCGCACTCCAGCGATGCGAGGCTTTGCGGGTGCGCAGCCGCATCTTCGATGTCTTGCGTTTTGGAACTCCCATGGCGAGCCGGGAATGAAAGCATTGAATGGGTAAAAGGCAACCGCTGGTTGCTCGTGATTTCGCCCGGAGCTCGCGTCAGCCTTTCGGATCGTCGCTCACCCGGAGTACAATTTTGCCCCGCGTATGCCCGGTCTCGATCGCTTCCTGCGCCTTCGCCGCTTCTGCCAGCGGGTAAACTTTCGTGACCACCGGCTTGAGCTTCTTCGTTTCGATCAACTTCGCCAGCTCATCGAGCAGGTTCGTGTCCGGGGTCGCCATCATCGCCATCCCGCGAATCCCGCGCGCTTCGAGCTGCGCTTTATCCGGCGGCTCGACTAACGAGACAATCATCCCGCCTTTCTTCACCACACCGTAGGAACGCTCGAGCGTCTCACCGCCGACGGAGTCGAGCACCACATCCACTTCCTTCACGACCTCTTCGAACTTCTGCGCGTTGTAATCGATCGTCTGATCCGCGCCGAGCTGCTTCAGGAAATCCTGGTTCCCGCCCGATGCCGTAGCGATCACTTTTGCGCCGCGCGCTTTCGCGATCTGAATCGCGAAGCTGCCGACCCCGCCCGATCCGCCGTGGATTAGAACGGTCTGCCCGGCGCCAACCTTCGCCATGTCGACCAGCGCCTGCCACGCGCTCCCCGCCGCAACCGGCATCGCCGCGGCGCCCTCGAACGTGATGCCCTTCGGCTTCAACGACGCTTCACTTTCCTTCGCGATCGCGAACTCCGCGTAGCCGCCCGCGCGCCGGACACTGAGGCAGGCATAGACCGCGTCGCCGGGCTTGAACTTCGTGACATTCGCGCCGCTCATCTCGACAAAGCCGGCGACATCGAGGCCAGGGATGAGCGGCAGTTTCGTTCCCAGCATGCGCGCAGATTTTCCGGACCGCAGCGCGGCATCGACCGGATTCACGCCTGCGGCCATGACGCGGATCAGGATCTCGTCTTCCCCCGGCTCAGGTCGCGGCGCATCTTCGTAGCGCATAGCATCGAGCCCGCCGAACTCGTCAACGCGGACGGCTTTCATCATCGCGGGCTCGGGCGACGCTTCTGGCGCAGGCGTCTCCTGTGCCGCGATCGGCAGAGCGCAGCTGCAAGATAAAGCCACGCCGAGGAAGAAGCGGGTCGTGCGTTGCATATGCTTAAGTGAATCGCTCCGCCGCATCGGAACGCATGCCCCGAAGGCGTAAGGAAACCGCGTGTCTTTCGCGCGGCCTCCTGCTTTGCTCAGCGGATGCGCGCCCGAATTCTTTTCGCTGCACTCTCGCTTTTCACCGTCATCCATGCAGAAGCCGCCGAGCCCGCGCTCGACGTGTTGATCAAAGGCGGAACGATCTTTGACGGCACTGGCGGCGCGCCGCGCACCGGCGACGTCGGGATTAAGGACGATCGAATCGTGGCCGTCGGTGACTTAACCGGTCGTAGCGCCAAAGAGACCGTCGACGCGAAGGGTCTCGCGGTCGCACCCGGGTTCATCAACATGCTTTCCTGGTCGACCGAGTCGCTGATCGAAGACGGGCGTTCGCAGAGTGAGCTTCGTCAGGGCGTAACCACCGAGATCATGGGCGAAGGCGAGTCAATGGGCCCAGTAAACGAAGGCGTCCGCGAGCGGATGCTGAAGGCGCAGAAGGACATTCACTTCGACATCACCTGGAAGACTTTGGTCGAGTATCTCCAGTTCCTGGAAAAGCGCGGCATCTCCTGCAACGTCGCTTCCTTTGTCGGCGCGACGACCATCCGCGAATACGTCATCGGGGTTGAAGATAAGCCGCCAACTCCCGAACAGATGGAGCAGATGCGAGCGCTCGTTAGGCAAGAGATGGAAGGTGGTGCGCTCGGCATCGGCACCTCGCTGATCTACCCGCCGGCGTTTTACGCTAAGACCGATGAACTGATCGAGCTCTGCAAGGTCGCAGCGCAATATAAAGGCAAATACATCTCCCACATGCGAAGCGAAGGGAACCGGTTGCTTGAAGCAGTCGATGAGTTAATTCGAATCGCGCGCGAAGCTAAGATCCCAGCCGAGGTCTACCACATCAAGGCGGCTGGGCAGCAGAATTGGGATAAACTGGACAAGCTCTTCGCGCGCATCGAAGCGGCGCAGAAAGAAGGACTAAAGATCACCGCCGACATGTATACCTACACCGCGGCCGGGACCGGGTTGGATGCCTGCCTTCCGCCCTGGACGCAGGACGGCGGCTATCCGGCGCTTTACCAGCGGCTGCGCGATCCTGCCACGCGAGAGAAGATTGCCGCGGAAGTGAAGGTGAACAGCGATGGGTGGGAGAACCTCTACTTCGCGGCTGGTTCACCGGAAAAGATCCTGCTCGTCGGGTTTAAGTCCGAAGCGCTGAAGCCACTTACGGGCAAGTCACTGGCGGAAGTGGCCCAGATGCGCGGCAAAGATCCGATTGAGACGATCATGGACTTAATTAGCGAAGACGAATCGAGGATCGACAGCGTTTACTTCCTTATGTCGGAAGAAAACGTGCGCAAGGAAATGCAGAAGCCCTGGATCTCCTTCGGCTCTGACGAAGCTTCCCAGGCTCCCGAAGGTGTGTTTCTCAAGTCTCACCCGCACCCGCGCGCCTATGGCAACTTCGCCCGGGTGCTGGGCAAGTATTCGCGTGACGAAAAACTGCTCTCGTTAGGCGAAGCCGTCCGGCGCTTGAGTGCGTTGCCCGCGACCAACCTCGGTTTGGATCATCGCGGCTTCCTAAAAGAAGGAATGTTTGCGGACGTCGTCATCTTTGATCCGGCAACGATCGGCGATCGCGCGACGTTCGAGAACCCGCATCAGTATGCGGTCGGCATGAAGCACGTTTTTGTGAACGGCCAGCAAGTCTTGAAAGACGGCGAACACACCGGAGCGAAAGCCGGGCGCGCGCTTTACGGGCCGGGCAAGATCAAATAGCCGCAGCTTAGCCTGAGCCCGCGTGCCTACGGGCTTTGTCGTATCTGCACATTAGAAGGTGGCGAAGGTCGGAGAAAGTCGAGTGGCAGTTTCCGCGAGGCGCGGTCTTCAATTGAAGCGAGATCCCTCTCTACCGCTGTGTAATCCGACATCCGCATCTTCATCTGCGCGTCC
>JALZAD010000329.1 GCA_030948555.1 Verrucomicrobiota bacterium
CTGCGCAATTTGGCCGCGGACGGCCGAGTTCGTGACCGAACCAACGAAGCTGAAGAGGTAGGGCAGATCGTCTCGCGGCGGCGTAAAGGTGGTGAACTCGTTCTCCTCCACGCCGAGATAAGATCCGCCGCACACGCGCGCCGAGGCCCACGGCTTCTCGATCGACGCGTAGATGCCGGGCAGGAACGGAATGACAATCGCGTTCGAGCAGAAGAGGAAACATTTCTCGCGGAAGCGGCGCACCAATGGATGACGACGAAGCCGCTCGAAGTGGAAACCTGCGCCGTAGAACTCCGCGAAGAGGATGAGGTCGGCCGCTTCGGGGTCTTCTACGACAGAGTGCCGCGCGAAGCGATCGAGCCGAGCGGCATCTCGTAAGGCGCGGATCGGCGCGAAATTGTAGGGCGTCGCATCGTCCTGCGGCGTGGCGGAAAGAAGGACGATCTTGGCCATGGGCGATTAGGTAGCAAACACTGAGCCGCTCGGAAACTGCAGAACGCTTTTCGCGTAGCAATTCTTCTTTGGCAGCCGCTTCGACCGGACGCTAATCTCGCGGGCATGAAATGCCTTTGCCTTTCCGTCGCCCTGATCTGCTCGATCTCGTTCGCCTTCGCCGAGCCGAAGAAAGCCGAGGTGAAGCCGCCGGCGAGTGAATCCAGTGCAAAGCCGCAGTACGGCAGTTGGGGCTTCGACATGGCAGGCGCGGATTTCAAAGCGAAGCCGGGCGATGATTTCTTCCGCTACGCGAATGGCACCTGGCTCGATCACGTGCAGATCCCGGGTGACAAGCCGGCCTACAGTCTGCGCCTCGCGATGACGGATCGGACCGAGCAGCGCCTCCATGAAATCATGGAAGACGCTGCCAAAGCCGCGGAGCACGATGGAGACAGCATCGAGGGAAAAGTCGGCGCCTTCTACAAGTCGTTCATGGATGAGGCGCGGGTTAACGAAGCCGGCTCCGAGCCGTTGACGAATGTGATCTCTGAGATTCGCACGACGAGCGACCGCGCTGCGTTCGGCGCGATGATGGGACGCCAGAATGCTGATTTCCACGGAGGCATCTTCGGCATCGGCATCGAAGTCGATATCGCGGAGCCGAAGCGATACGCGGTTTACCTCGGGCAGGCGGGCCTTGGTTTGCCGGATCGCGATTACTACCTGAAGCCGGACTTCGCTGCGCAGAAGACCAAGTATCAAGCCTACGCGGCGCAGCTGTTGAAGTTGATCGAGTGGCCGGAGGCAGAGAAGCGCGCCGCAGACCTGGTCGAGTTTGAGACGCGCATCGCGGAGGCGAGCTGGACGAAATCGCAGCAGCGCGATCCGCTCGCGATCTACAACCCGATGTCGCTCGCTGAGCTGGAAAGCTTCGCGCCGGACTTTCCGTGGCGCGCGTTCCTGAAGGAAGCGCAGCTCAGCGACGTCGACCGCGTTGTCATCGCGGAAAAGACCGCGTTTCCGAAGATCGCCACGATTTTCGCCAACACTCCGGTCGAAACGCTGCAGGCGTGGCAGGCTTTCAACGTTGTTGATCACGCCGCGCCGTACCTTTCGAAACCGTTCGCGGACGCCTTCTTCGAGATGCGCAACAAAACGCTCTCCGGCCAGGCCGAACAACAGGCGCGCTGGAAACGTGGCGTGCACGCGGTGAGCGGCGGCGACTACGGCGCAGGCGATCGCTGGGATCGCTTCGGCAATCTCGGATGGGCCGCGGGTCAGCTCTACACCGCGAAGTATTTTCCACCGGAAGCGAAGGCGAAGATCGAAGACCTCGTGCGCAACCTGAAAGTCGCGTTGCACGCGCGAATCGAGAAGCTCGATTGGATGGGCGAAGCGACCAAGGTCGAGGCGTTAAAGAAGCTCGACACCTACGTGATCAAAGTCGGCTATCCCGATACGCCGCGCGATTACTCGAAGGTCGAGATCCGCGCGAACGACCTCGTCGGCAATGTGCGACGCGCCGCGGAAAGCGATTGGGCCTTCTACGTCAATCGCCTGCCCGGGCCGGTCGATCGCGCGGATTGGGGCATGACGCCGCAGACGAACGACGCCTACAATGGCGCGTTGCGTGACATCGTTTTCCCGGCAGGGATTTTGCAGCCGCCGATGTTCGACGCGAACGCTGATCCCGCGATCAACTACGGCGCGATCGGCGGCGTGATCGGCCACGAGCTGGTGCACGGCTTCGACGATCAGGGCCGGAAGCTCGATGCCGAAGGCAAGCTGCGCGATTGGTGGACGGCCGACGATGCGAAGCAATTCGAAGCGCGTGCGGCGGTCCTGGGCGCGCAATATTCGCAATACGAGCCGCTGCCCGGCGCGAAAGTGAACGGCCAGCTGACCATGGGCGAAAACATTGCGGACCTCGGCGGCGTGACGATTGCGCTCGATGCGTATCGAGCGTCGCTCGGCAATAACCCCGCGCCGGTGATCGACGGCCTAACGGGCGATCAGCGGGTGTTGCTCGGCTGGGCGCAAGCCTGGCGCGGCAAACTCCGCGACGACGCAATTCGTAAGCAGGTCGTCAGCGATCCGCATTCGCCTCGGCAGTACCGCGTCAACGGGCCGGTGCGGAACGTGGACGACTGGTATGCCGCGTTCGGCGTGAAGCCTAACGACAAGTTGTTCGTCGATCCGAAAGAGCGCGTCCGGCTTTGGTGAGCTAGTTCGGATCCTGCACGGTGATCGGATCGAGCTCGAAGTTCGAGCGGAAGGCGTGATCGTAAACGTAGTTGCCGACCTGCCGTCCGAGAGCGATGCCGTCGGTGCTATCGAAGCTTCAGTGAATGCCGAGATACACCCGGCTCTGGCCATTCTCGCTCTCCGCTTCTGAGAGGGTGCGGAAGGTCCGCGGCCGATACGGACGGACCGCGCCGGTATCGTCATGCGTCGTGCCGTTAAACTCATCCGAGACGACCGTGAACTTGATTTGGTCCGTGCCGTAGAAACGGCGGATCACCTGAAAGAGCGCGCCGCCGAAGGTCGCGTGGCCCGACGGGTAGGTTGGGAACGGCGGGGTGAAATTCGGACCGGTCAGGTTGCTGACCGCGCACCGAGCGGCGTGAACGTTGGATTCCCGATGGTCGCAGGGTTGTCATCGCCGAGGCCGCTCGGACCGGTGCCGAGATCGGACTCGCGAATGCCGGTGACCGGGCGCCACATATCCCAGTAGAATTTCGAATCCCACGACGCCATCCCAGCGTCGGCCATGGCGACGTTCACGAGCGCGAGCAAACGCGAGAGCTGCACGGTGTTGAGGTGCGTCTGATCGGCCCCAGTGATCGCGTTGACCGCATCGAAGATCGCGATGTGCACGATGGCCATCGCGCGGCTGGAGCGGCCTGGCCCGAGCTGTTCGCCGAAGGTGCGCGGCTCGCCCGGACGAGTCGGGGTGTGATCAAGCCCGGTCGCGTCGACTGCGATCGTGTTCCAGCGATGCAACGTATTGAGCCCCGCCTTGGGCGGCGGATTTCCATCGGGATTATTGAGGAGATATTGATCGCCAAACGCTTCCTTGAAAGTGGTCGTCTGGGAGTATGAGGGGATGCGAGGCAACGAGCCCCGCAATGAGAAGGAGCTTTTCCATATGGCGCAGGAGGGCGCGCAGCCTAACGAGTCGCCCCCGCGAGGACGACACAATTGTCCGAGGCGAACGAAGCCCGCGAAATTTGCTTTGGACCTTCGCGCGGCGAGCGTGCGGGATGACGCCAGCGATTCTCGAGCCTTCCACCAGCGCCCCGACAGAGATGCAAATCGATGAAGTGCGCGCCGATTTCCCCGCGCTCGCGCGCAAACAGAACGGCGAGCCGGTGGCCTACTTCGATGGACCGGGCGGAACACAGGTGCCGCGGGTCGTCGCAGATGCGATGACCGATTACCTCTTCCATCACAACGCGAACACGCATTGGTCGTTTCCGACCAGCCAGGAAACGGATGCGATCGTTCTGGAAGCGCGCGCCGCACTGGCGGATTTCCTTGGCGCTGCGCCTAACGAGATCGCCTTCGGCGCAAATATGTCGACGCTCACCTTCCACCTCGCGCGCGCTCTGGGCCGCAAGTGGAGCGCGGGCGACGAGATCGTGATCACCGAGCTGGATCACCACGCAAACGTGGCGCCGTGGCGTGCGCTCGAAGAGGAGCGCGGCGTCACGATTCGCGTCGCGCGGATGATTCCGGAGACGGGACAGATCGACTGGGATCACTTCGCGCAGCAGGTGAATTCACGCACCAGACTCGTCGCGATCGGCGCGGCATCGAATGCGATTGGCACGATCACCAAAGTTCGACGCGCGGCGGACCTCGCGCACAACGCGGGCGCAAAGGTGTTTGTCGATGCGGTCCACTATGCGCCGCACGAGCTGGTCGATGTCCGGGCCTTGGATTGCGATTTCCTCGCGTGCTCTGCCTATAAATTCTACGGACCGCACCTCGGCATTCTGTTCGG
>JALZAD010000330.1 GCA_030948555.1 Verrucomicrobiota bacterium
ATGCCGAAGAGTGTGCTCCCGAAGGGCACGACCGCGAGCGTGGTGATCGCGGGAATCATCGCGAGGCAGGGCGCGAGCCAGTAGTAAAACGTGTTCACATGGCCCGGCGTGAAGTCTTCCTTGAGCAGGAACTTGAACGCGTCGGCGATCGGCTGGAGCAGGCCGGCGGGCCCGACGCGATTCGGGCCGGGGCGATCCTGGATGAACGCGCTGATCCGCCGCTCCGCGTAAACGCTGTAGTTCATGATGCCGAGCACGACCGCGAGCAGGCCGGCGATCTTGGCGAAGCTGATGCCGATGAACGCGTAGTCCATCTGTTAAGTATCGCTCTCCCCAGCGCTGTCATCCTGAGCCGCGCAGACGGCGAAGGATCTCGCATTAGCAGGCTGATCAGATCGAGGGGTAAGCGTGAGCGAGTCAGCCTGTGCGAGATCCCTCGGCGCGCTTCGCCAGCCTCGGGATGACCGCCTTGAATGCACTGCATTCATCGAACGGTGGCCCTCTCCGCTTCCGGTTTGTTGCCTTCGTCCTTCGCCGACTCGTCAGGCATCGGGCTCTCGGAAACCTGCATCACAGTGGCGCCGAGATCGCCGATCTTGCTCAAGCTCAACCCATTCAGCTCGCGCACCGCTTGGCTCATTTGCGTGAAGACTTCCTCGATCATGTAGATGCCGTTTTGGCCGGAGTATTCCTGGATCAAATCGCGCAGGATTTCCCAATCGTCGCGCGCTTCGCCGGGCGGCATCACGGCGCGATTCAAACGCTGGAGACGGCCTTTACCATTGATCATCGAGCCGCGCTTCTCCGCGTAGCCGGCGGACGGAAGCAGCGCAGTCGCGCAATTAGTCGCAGCGTTCTCGAGCAGATCGATGAGGATGAACGCGGGCAATTGCGAGAGCTGCTCGGGCGTGATGCCAGCGTCGAGCGGGTTCTCTTTGATCGCGATGATCGCCTTGACGTGACCGCGTCCGATGGCCTGCGCGATCTGCGGCAATTGCGCGCCGGGTTCACTCGTTAGGCCAAGAATCGCGCGCGCGCCGTTCGTATTCGGATTGCGATCGGGGCTGAGCAGGATGTCGTCGCCTTCGCCGACGTGCGGCACGATGTCGATCAACTGCACGCCGATTGCCTTCGCGAGCCGCGAGGTGAGGAAGAGCTCTTCGTTGGTCATGCGGCCGCTGGCGATGATCGCGACTTCCCAGCCTTGGAAATGCTTCAGTTGCGCCGCGGCATGTTGGATCGCGGTCTTCCAATCAGTGGGCGCGAGCCGCGTGCCGTCGTAAATCTTCGGCTCGAGCAGGCGCTTCTCGGATTGCAAATAATCGAACTTCAGCCGGCCGTAATCGCACATCCAAGTTGAATTGACGGCGTCATTCTCGCGCGGCGTTTGGCGGTAGATCACGTTCTCGCGCGTGCCGATTACGGTGTTGCAGCCGGTCGCGCATTTGGTGCAAAAGCTCTTCGTCTCCTTCAAGAACCAGACGCGCATCTTGAACCGGAAGTCGCTCGAGGTGAGCGCGCCGACGGGACAGATGTCCACGGTGTTAAGCGAGTAGTTGTTCTCGAGCCGCTTGCCGGGATGCGCGGTCAGCACTGTATGGCTGCCGCGGTCGATGAACCCGAGCACGTCGTCCTTCGCGATCTCCTGGCAGAAGCGAATGCAACGCGAGCAGAGGATGCAACGTTCGTCGTCGAGTGTGACGCGCGGGCCGAGCTCAATGTTCTTCGGCTTCTTAACCTTGTTCTCGAGGAAACGGGATGACGCGTTGCCGTACTCGACGCTGAATTCCTGTAGGCGGCATTCGCCGGCTTGATCGCAAATCGGACAATCGAGCGGGTGATTGATGAGGAGGAACTCCATCACCCCGCGCCGGCATTCTTCTACCAGCGGCGAAGTCGTGCGCACGCCCATGCCGTCCGCGACATCCTGCGCACACGAAATCTGCGGACGTGGCATCCAGTTGATCACCGGCATGCCGTCATCGCCGAGGACAGGCTTACGATCGGGGCCCATCTTGGGCATGCCCATTTCGATCAGGCACATCCGGCAATTGCCGGGCGAGCTGAGCTTCTTGTGGTAGCAATAACGCGGGATGTAGCTGCCCGCCTGCTCGCACGCTTCGATCAGGCGCGTGCCTTTTGCGAACTGCTTCCAGACGCCGTCTACTTGGACATTCACCATCTGGGCTGGAGCGGAGTCAGGCATTGAAGAGGAATTAATTCGGAAACCAGGAAACCAGGAATCAGAAGGAGATGTCTTCTTCCATCGCTCGCGAATGGAATTCGCGGCCGACTCTTTTGATCGTTAGGCGCGTGGTTGCAAAATTGAAGAGGAGCGCGTGCGACAGGCCGAGCGCCTTCAGATACGAACGCAAGATCGCGAAGTGAACCTTCTCAAGGGCGGCTGTTGCTTTCAACTCCACAACAACTGAACGCGCGATGAGAAGATCAACGCGGTGTTCGCCGATTGGCTGGCCGCGATAAAAGATCGGCACCGGCTTCTGGCGTTCAAAATCAAGACCGAGCGCGCGCAGTTCTATCGAAAGCGCCTCCTCGTAGAGCGACTCAAGAAATCCAGGACCTAACTCCGTGTGCACCCGAATCGCCGCGCCGATGATGCGCTCGTTCAGCTCGTCCAGTGTTTCTTCCCTTCCTGGTTTCCTGGCTTCCGAATTCATCCTCTTCAAATAACGCTCTTCGCTCCTGCACGCTCCCAGCCGGAGTTGTGGGCGAGCGGGCTTGTTTCGATCTCGCCGTCCCGCTGCAAAATCAATTCGCCCGGGGTGTATTCCGGCGGAATAGGCGGAGGCGATTGCTTAGTGCTCTTCGCTTCGAATTCGTCTTTGAACTTTTCGATGAAGCTTTGGGTCGGCCACGCGCACGCTTCGCCGAAGGCGCAGATGGTTCGGCCGGCGATGTTGTCTGCGACCGTCTTGAGAGTGCGCGGATCTTCGATTACGCCGCCGCCGAGCATCATGCGGTCGGTGATCTTCTTCATCCAAAGCGAACCTTCGCGGCAGGGCGTGCACTGGCCGCACGATTCGTGGGCGTAGAATTCGTTGAGATTGTTCAACGTCCAGACCATGTCGCGCGTTTCGTCCATCACGATCACGCCGCCGGAGCCGGCCATTGAACCAGCTGCGGCAATGGTGTCGAAGTCCGCGGGGATGTCCCAGAACGACATCTCCTGGTCTTTGATTTTGTAGCGCTCGTCGACGCGCATCACTTTGGCCGAGCTGCCGCCGGGGATGACGGCTTTGATGTTGCGGCCGTAACGCGGGCCACCTGCCATTTCGTAGATGAGCTGGCCCATCGTCACCGCGCCGACTTCGATCTCGAAGTAGCCGGGCCGCTGCACGTCGCCGCTCACGCAAACGATGCGCGTGCCGGTGTTGTTCGGCTTGCCCAGCTTCGCGTATTCCGCGCCGCCCATCGCGATGATGTGCTTTACGTGGCAGAGCGTCTCGACGTTGTTCACGATCGTCGGGCACATGTAGAGCCCGAGCACGGCGGGGAAGTAGGGCGGCTTGATGCGCGGGTAAGCGCGCTTGCCCTCCAGCGATTCGATCAGTCCCGTCTCTTCGCCGCAGATGTAAGCGCCCGCGCCGCGATGGATGTAGATCTCGCAGTCGAAGCCTGCGCCGAGAATGTTTTTGCCTAGGAGATTCTGCCCGCGCGCTTCTTCGATGGCCCGTTCGAGAATCTTCGCGCCTTCCGGGAACTCGCCGCGGATGTAGATGTAGGCCGTCTTCGCTCCGACCGCGAAAGCCGAGATCAGGATGCCTTCGATGAGCTGATGCGGGTCTTCGTGGATGATATAGCGATCCTTGAAGGTCCCCGGCTCCGACTCGTCCGCGTTGCAGATCAGGTAGACCGGCTTCTTCTCATCCGGCTTGACGAAACCCCACTTCACGCCGCACGGAAATCCGGCGCCGCCGCGCCCGCGCAACCCGGAGGTCTTCACTTCATTCACGATTTCCTGGCGCGACATCGTGACCGCTTTGCGCAGCTGCTCATAGCCGCCGTCGCGCATGTAGGTGTCGATATCGATGCCGTAATCCTGCCGGCCGATGTTCTTGAAAATGAGGCGATGCTCGAGCGGATGCGGCGGACTAACGAATCGTCCGCTCGGCTGCTCCGCGTTGATGATGCTGTGGCCCCAATCGCCGCGCACGTTCTCGAGCAGATGATCCTGCACCATCGCGACCGGCGCCGTGCCACAGCTCGCGAGGCATTCGACAAACTCGATGCTGTATTTCCCGTCGTCGCTCACCGCGACCGGGTTGTGCATGCCGGTGTCGTGCCTGTGCAGATCGATGCCGGCAGCTTGCGCGAGCTGATCACGCAGCCCGTAGCTTCCCGCCATCGCGCAGCTCAGAGTTCGGCAAACGCGGATGTGTTTCCGCCCGGCCGGCTGCTGCCGATACATCGGATAGAACGTGACCAGCTCGAGAATATTAATCGGCTGCAGCTCGAGCTTCTCCGCGATCCAGCGCACGCCTTCGTCGCTGATGAAGCCGAAATGCTCCTGCCACAGATGGAGCAGCGGCATCGACGCGCTCCGTTTCCGGTCGGCCGGATAACGAGCGATCGCGCGGTCCATCTCCGCCTCGAGCTCAGGCGGCACGATCTCGCGTTCCTCGGGCGCAGCGGTCAGCCTTGAAGGCTGATCTGCGGACGCTGTTTCAACGGGCCGTTGCACAAAAACGATCGCGTTAATCCGTGATGGTGGATTCTTTTGTGTCCACTTTGTCGTCCTGGAAAGTGAGCGTGACCACGCCGTTCGCCTGCTTGTAGACGTAGGTGGTCAGGCGCAGCCGCCCGAACTCTTTCGTGTCGTTCGTCGTCGGCAATCCGAGAATCGATTCGACCACTTTCCGCGGCATCCCGAGCGTCACCTCGTCGACGTTCGCTTTGGTCAGGCGCTTGTCCTGACAGCCAGCGAGGGCGAAGGCGAGGAACAGGACAATCGGGCGGATCGAACGCATGCCGTTCCGCTGCGGCTAGTGGAGGTTCGACTCCTTGGAGTCGACTTCGTCATTCTTGAACGTGATCATGACGAAGCGATCTCCGTCTTCGTAGCGCCACGTCGTTTTCTTCATGATGAGGAAATCCTTGTCGTTCACGTTCGACGCCTTGCCGAGGATCTCCTGGACCTGCGACTTCGACATGCCGGTGGTGATCTTGTCGTAGTTGGCTTGCGTGACCTTCGAGCCGGAGAGCGTCTGGTTGCATGCACTTAAGCCGAGGACGGCGATGGTGGTGAGAAGAAGTAAAATGGTGCGCATAGATTTGAAGTTCACCTATCACATTCGCCCATCACGAAGTCTAGGCTGCCAAGAATCGAGACGACGTCGCTGATCGTGTGGCCGGGCAGCAGCTCGGGCAGGATGCTCAGGTTCACGAACGACGGCGCGCGGATTTTCAGCCGATGAGGCACGCCGCCGCCGCGGCTATTGATGTAAAAGCCCAGCTCGCCCTTGGGATTCTCCGCGCCGAAATAGACCTCGCCGGGCGGCGCGTTCAGCCCTTCCGTCACGACGATGAAATGGTGGATCAGCTCCTCCATCTTTGTCATCACGTGTGACTTCGGAGGCAGGGTGTTCTTCCAGTCTGCGATGTTAATCGGGCCGCCAGGGAGCTTGTCGATCACCTGCCGAAGAATGCGCACGCTCTGCCGCATTTCTTCGAGGCGGACCATGTAACGATCGTAGCCGTCGCCTGTGCTGCCGATTGGAATTTCGAAGTCGTAGAGCTCGTAATCGAGATAGGGATGCTTCCGCCGCACGTCGTGCTCAACACCGCTGCCGCGCAGGTTCGGCCCGGAGAGCGCATACGCGATTGCGCGATCCTTCGTGATCACGCCGACGTCGCGCGTCCGATCGACGAAGATGCGGTTGCGGGTCAGCAGCTGGTCCACTTCCTCAAGCTGCGGCGAGAAGGTGTCGAGGAACGACTCGAGTGCCGGGATGAAGTTCGGCGCGAGGTCGCGAATTTGGCCGCCGACCCGCGTGTAGCTCGTCGTGAAGCGCGCGCCTGAGATGATCTCGCAAAGATTGTAGATCTTCTCGCGCTCAGTGAACGTGTACATGAACACGGTGAGCGCGCCAAGATCGAGCGCCATCGCGCCGATTCCGAGCAAGTGCGCCTGGATGCGCGCGATCTCGCAACAGATCACGCGGATGGCTTTGCCGCGCGGCGGCAATTCCCAATTCATCAGCTTCTCGACCGCGCAGGCGTAAGCCACGTTGTTCGCCAGCGGCGCGAGGTAATCCAACCGGTCCGTGTAGGGCACGAACTGGTTGTATTGCATATTCTCCGCGATCTTCTCGTCCCCGCGATGCAGGTAGCCGACGTCCGGCGTTGCCTTCGTAATGAGCTCACCGTCGAGTTCGAGCACGAGACGCAAAACACCATGCGTCGCAGGGTGGGATGGTCCCATGTTCAGGACCATCTTCTCGCCGAGGTCGTCGCTCAGACCGTCGACGCCCTGATGCCCCGCAGCGAGCCGCGCGGCCGGGTCAGGAGCTTCAATTTCGCGCGTTGTGACAGGCATAACCGGAGGTGCGGTTATGCTCGCGACGGGAGTTGGTCGCGCAAGTGCAAACTCCCCGACAACCCACGCACCGCGGCTCGTGCACCGCGGTGCGGTGAAACATCCGGTGGTGAACCGGGAACTACAGCTCTCTCCAGAACGCGGTGATCGGCTCGACCCGGCGAGAGACCTTGGCGTTCTGATAGAACTTGATCAGGTGCTGCCGGCCTTGCGTGGTGTCGCCAGCACGCAGTGACGCCGGGTTCATGCGCCAGTTCATGGCGCCGGCACGTGCGACTTCGTCCAGCCCGGTAATACCGCTGCTGCGGACGATGCGCACATCTTTGACATGACCGTCATTCTCGAACACGAGCCCGAGCACGACTGATCCTGTGTACTGTTGATCCAGGATCGAGTGCGGGAGCGGGGGCGCTGGTTTTGCCGTCCATTGTGCATGCGCCGAGTTCGCTCCGAGGAGCGAGACCACGGCCACGATCACAAGGTAGGCAATGTGCCGAGACCTTACTGATGTGTGTGTTTGGCTCATGCGCCGATGCTGACGATTTTGTCATCCCGTGACAAGGCTATTTTTCGGACAAATCCGGAAATGTTTCGCTGCGTTCGCGCGGCGGATTCGCTCGCGCCGCGCGGGCTTTGCGGCTAGCTAAGCGACCATGAAAATCGCACTTCTCTTCGCCGGGCAAGGCGCACAGAGCGTCGGCATGGGGCGCGAACTGGCCACGCAATCTGCCGCCGCGCGGGAGGTCTTCGAACGCGCTGACGAAACGCTCGGCCGCAGCCTCAGCGAGCTGGCCTGGAATGGACCTCTCGAGGAGCTAACGAAGACGTCGAACTGCCAGCCCGCGCTTTACGTGCATGGGCTCGCCTGTCTCGCCGCGCTCCGCGAACACGCCGGCGATTTCGCGATCGAAGCTGCGGCAGGCCTCTCGTTAGGGGAATGGACCGCGCACGCGGCCGCGCAGACGTTTGATTTCGCGACCGGATTAACGCTGGTCGAGCAACGCGGGCGTTTCATGGAAGAAGCCTGCGATGCCACGGCCGGTGCGATGGCCGCGATGATCGGCGCTGATGAAACAGCCGTGCGTCAGCTCGCCGCGGATACGGATGTTGATGTGGCGAACCTGAACGCGCCTGGCCAAATCGTGATCTCGGGGGAGGCCGCGAAAGTCGAGCTGGCGGTCAGCCTCGCAAAGGAGCACGGAATTCGCCGCGCGACCTTGCTCAACGTTGCGGGCGCATATCATTCACGGCTGATGAACAGCGCGTTCGTGAAGATGGGCGATGCGCTCGTCGACGCGCAACTGCAGCTGCCGCGCTTCCCCGTCGTCAGCAACGTGACCGGCGCGGTCGTCGAGACGTTGCCCGAGATCCGTCAAACATTGCGGGACCAGATCACCGGCACCGTGCGCTGGACCGATTGCATGGAGACGTTGCTCGCTCGCGGCTGCGATCTCTTCATCGAGCTCGGGCCCGGCGGCGTGCTCGCAGGTTTGATGCAGCGGATCCGCAAAGGTGTCGAAGTGCTGACTGTGACCGATCCGGCGACACTGGAAGCGTGCGCGGAACGCATCCGCGCGACCTCGTAGCGCGAGCATGGCGACCGATGTGTCATCCCGCGCCGCCGCAGACGGCGAGGGACCCCGCAGAGGGTGAATTGATCATCGCTTCTCGCGCGTGTGATCAGCAG
>JALZAD010000341.1 GCA_030948555.1 Verrucomicrobiota bacterium
GCGCGGCCGGCCGTCCTTGTTGAACTGGATGAACACGGAGTGCGCGAGCCGATCGACCTCCGGCTTCAGACTGCAGACGCCGTTGCTCAACCGCTCCGGCAGCATCGGAATCACGCGATCCGGTAAGTAGACGCTGTTGCCGCGCTTGAGCGCTTCGCGGTCGAGCTCCGTGCCTGGCGCGACGTAGTGAGCGACGTCGGCGATGTGGACGCCGAGCTTCCAGCCGCCGCCGTTCACCCGCTCGACATTGATCGCGTCGTCGAAATCGCGCGCGTCATCCGGGTCGATCGTGACGATGAACTGGGCGCGCAGATCTTCCCGGCCTTCTGACATGGCCGCGTCGACCGTCTCCGGAATTTGCTCCGCTTCGGCGAGAACTGCGGACGGGAATTCCGTCGGTAGATGAAACTTCCGGATGATCGAAAGCATGTCGACGCCGGGCGCGCTGCTCGGCCCGAGCACTTCGATGACTTCGCCTTCGGGATTAACGTGGCGCGACTCCCACGAGTCCAGCCGGACGACGACTTTGTCGCCGCGCTTTGCGGCCGCCGGCTGCACGTAAACGTTGTGCACGAGTCGCGGATCATCCGGCACCACGTAAAAGAAATTCCGCGACTGCTGCAGCGTTCCGACAATCGTATCGTGGGCGCGTTCCAGGATGCGAATGATGCGACCTTCGGGGCGCGCGCTTCCGCCTTTCGCCCGCGCATAGTTTTCGTCCCGCGTGATCCGTGCGACGACGCGATCGCCATGCATCGCCGTGCCAGTGTTCTCCGCGGAAATGAAGAGATCCTGCGCGTCAGGTTTGTTTTCCTGCGCAAGGAAGGCGTAGCCGGCTTGATGCACGTGCAATAGTCCGGTCACGAGGTCGGCTTCAGCGGGAAGGACGTACCGATTCTTGCGGATGCGCGCGATGTCGCCGGAGCGTTCCAGTTCACGAAGAACATCGGCGAGCGCTGCGCGTTCCGTGCTCTTGCGCCCCAGCATTTTGCTCAGCTCGACCTTGTCGAGCGGTCGATACTTCGGTCCGGAAAGCACCCGCAGAATCTCCGCTTTGAGCTGTGACGTCTTGGATTTCATGAACGGCTCGTTAGGCAAGCACTATCAGCGCACTTCGCATCGAATAAAACCGCTGCTGTGATAGTCTGAAGCCGCATGGCTCCCGTGATCTGGAAACTCGCTGACCAGACGCTCGATCTGAGCGAGCGCGGATTGATCATGGGCGTGCTCAATGTCACGCCCGATTCGTTTTCCGACGGCGGAAAATTCTTCAAGGCGGAGCGCGCTGTGGAGCACGGCGTGCGGATGCTCGAGGAAGGTGCGCAGATCATCGATGTCGGCGGTGAGTCCACCCGCCCAGGCGCCGACGCGGTGAAGGCAAGCGACGAGATCAACCGCGTCGTTCCGGTCATCGCGAACCTCCGCGCGGCGGGTGCGAAGCTCATTTCTATCGACACATCGAAGGCGCATGTTGCGCGCGCAGCGCTCGACGCCGGCGCAGCGATCATCAATGACGTGACCGGCGGGCGTGCCGATCCGGCGATGATGCCGCTGGCCGCGCAGCGCAAGGCCGGGTTGATCATCATGCACATGCAGGGAACGCCGCGCACGATGCAGGATGCGCCGCGTTACGGCGATGTGGTCGCCGAGATTCGGGAATTTTTTCGACAACAATATGCACGGGCAATAGAGTCCGGCGTTGATCCGATGGCTATCGCGTTTGATCCGGGAATCGGGTTTGGAAAGACGCTGGCGCACAATCTCGAATTGCTCCGCTCGCTCGCCAAACTGCGCATCGAAGACCGGCCGCTCGTCGTCGGAGCATCACGAAAATCCTTTCTGGCGAAGGTCGTTGGATCCGGCGAAGTCGACGATCGCATTGCGCCGACCATCGCCCTTACGGCGCTCCTTCGGGAACGCGGCGCAAACGTCCTCCGGGTTCACGATGTGAAGCAAAACGTCGCCGCCCTGCGGGTCACTGAAGCTCTCCAGAACCGCGCCGCATGATCCAGCAAGTCGTTCAGCTCTGGCTCGAGAAATGGCGCGGCCTTTTCGAAATTCTGCTGCTGAGCGTCGGGATCTACTACGGCTACCTCTACTTCCGCGGGACTCGCGGCGCGAAGGTTCTCACCGGCCTCGCCATCGTGTTCCTCACGCTGACGCTGATTTCACAACTGCTGAACCTGACCGTGATCGGCTGGATCATCCGCAGCTTCTCGGTCTTCCTCGCCGTCGCGCTCGTGGTTATTTTCCAACCCGAGCTGCGCCGCGGTCTCGCAGAACTCGGCGGTCACCCGATATTTTCGCTCACGAGTGAGAAGCGCGAGACGGTCCACGACATCGTCGAAGCCGTCACGCAGCTCGCAAACAAGCAGTTCGGCGCGCTGATCGCAATCGAGCGCGATACGTCAATCCGCGTCTACGAAGAAACCGGCGTGGAGATGGACGCAGTCTTCTCGATCGAGCTCGTGTTGACCTTGTTTCATCCGAAAAGCGCGTTGCACGATGGTGGTGTCGTAATGCGGAATGGCCGCATCGCGGCAGCGGCTTGCATCTTCCCGGTCAGCCAGCGTGAGACGTTGGACCGGAGTCTCGGCTTACGTCACCGCGCGGGGCTCGGGATTACGGAAGAGTCGGATGCGATCGCAGTCGTCGTATCAGAAGAGACGGGCGGAATTTCCATCTGCCACCGGCGCCGCATCGAGCGCAACTTTACGCCGGAAAGTTTCCGCAAACGGCTCGGCGAGCTCTTACTGCAAGGAAGCTATGATGAAGAAACTGATCCTAAGGAATTGGCGCGCAAAGATAATCTCCCTGCTACTCGCGACAACCGTTTGGTACCTCATCAGAAAGAACATAGCAACGACACCCTCGCGGTCTAACTTCCAGCCGGACATGACGGCGACGCAGCGCCACTGAGGAGCACAGCTAGCGCAGAAAACGCGCGAGGTTCTCTTCTTCCCAACGTCGTGCGCGCCGATAACCGGGATACTCGCGCTCACGGCGATTGAATTCCTCCGTGTGAACGCGGCGCCGCCCGCTCGGCGTGATTTCGTCCGGCACGAACGCGTGCAGCATTTCGTGATAGAGGATGTAGCGGAGGAACCACGCCGGCACGAATGGCTGATCGAGCCGCGGATTGATGCGGATGATGCGATCTTCTTCCTGGATCGTACCGAAGATGAAGTATTCCTTCGGCCGCTGTTTGCGCCGTCGACCCCAAACGACTTTGTAGCCCTTCAATCGGCTGCCGAAATAGCGTTCGTTGATGCCATCGAACATCTCGAGCAGATCGAAGTATTTCCCTTCATGTTCCAGCGGCAGTTGCCGCTGCAGAGGGAGCTTCGGGTGCGCTAATTTTCGCTTTTGTTTCTTGGCCACTTTTCCGGAAAGCATTCTCAACAAGATTAACGCTGCCCGATTAGTTTAAGGCCGCCTGATTCGCTGACAAGAAACGGGCGAAGATTTTTGGTAACATCATTGCAAACCGCTTACCGGAAAAGAGTTGCGATCACCGACCGCCTGCCGTCATCAACCGACACTTAGCGTAATAAGTCGAGATACCGGCCGGGATCCCGGCGCACCGAACGGCTGCCGTTTACGTGATTCCGCTTTGTGGCTATATTCGGCGCGCTAAGTGCGTGGCGCAGCACTGCACTAGCTTCCTCATTCACCAATGACTCCATTCCTCCGAAAACTTCTCGGCCAGAATTGGCTCCTCATGGTCAACATGCTCGCGCTCGCCATCTTCGGCGTTATCGCGGTCTACAGCGCGACTTTCATGCGCCAGGACCCCGTCGCCCAGGAGTTCTGGAGGAAGCAGGCAAACTGGGTCGCTGTCGGCTTTTGCGCCTTCATGATCGTTAGCCTGATCGACTATCACTGGGTCCGGTGGGGTGCGTTGCCGATGTATTTCGCCGCGCTCGTGTTCCTCATTCTAACGAAGTTCATCGGAACGAAAGTCTACGGGGCTCGAAGCTGGCTCCACCTCGGCCCGATCAACTTCCAGCCGGCACAGCTCGCAGTAATTGCCGGAATCATGGTGCTCGCGCTCTTCCTGAGTCAATTCCGCGACATGCATCCGATGCTTCGACTACTCCTCTGCGGAGCGATCGCGGGCGCGCCCTGCCTCCTCATCCTGATGCAGCCGGATTTGGGAATGGTCATCGTCTGGGGGCCGTTCATGCTCGCAATGCTTTTCGTGGCGGGTATCCCGTTGCGCTATCTCGCCTGCATCGTCCTGCTGATCGCGTCCGCCATGCCGATCGCGTATAACCTCGGCTTGAAGCCTTACCAGAAGGAACGCATCACCGCGTTCATCGATCCCGATGTCGATCGACAAGGCTCCGCCTGGGCGATCAACCAGAGCTTGATCGCAATCGGATCAGGCGGCTGGGCAGGAAAGGGATTCAAGGCGCCTAACACGCAGATCGAGCTCGGCTTCCTCCCTGCCACTGCGGTGC
>JALZAD010000043.1 GCA_030948555.1 Verrucomicrobiota bacterium
GTAAGTGAAGGTGTTCTGCAGGCCGAGCTTGAAGACGGCGATGTATTTCGCGAGCTGCACGACGGGGTGGACTATAGCCGATGGCGCGGAATCACGACTGATCTGCTGTCATCCCGAGCCGCGAAGACGGCGACGGATCTCGCGTTGGGTGGTGGATCACGCGCGAGCTGGGCGTGTAATCAACCGCGAGTAGGTGAGGTCCCTCGGCGTCCTTCGGCTGCCTCGGGATGACGTGCTTTGCCGTATCACTCGTTAGGCAGATCAGCCGCGCTTCCGCGCGAGTTCTGCGGCGAGATGGATCGCGGAGCCGCGAAGACGGCGAGGTACCTCGCATTGCGTGGTGGATCACGCGCGAGCTGCGCGTGTAATCAACCGCGCGTAGGTGAGGTCCCTCGGCGTCCTTCGGCTGCCTCGGGATGACATGCTTTGCGGTATCACTCGTTAGGTCGATCAGCCGCGCTTCTGCGCGAGTTCTGTGGCGAGATTAATTGCGGCGATCATGCTGTCCGCCCGCGCGATTCCTTTCCCGGCGATCTCAAATGCGGTGCCATGATCCGGGCTGGTGCGCGGGAAGGGGAGCCCGAGCGTGACGTTCACGCCTTCGTGAAACGCATGCAGCTTGAGCGGGATCAACCCTTGATCGTGATACATGCAGAGGACGCCGTCCCAATGGCCGTTGGCCGCATGATGAAAAACGGTGTCGGGCGAAAACGGGCCGGCAAAGTGCGCGTCCCCTGAACGGCTACGCAGCTGCTCAACCGCTGGCGCAATGATCTCGATCTCTTCGCGGCCGATCGCGCCTGATTCGCCAGCGTGCGGATTCAAGCCAGCAACCGCGATGCGCGCTGGTCGCTTGAGCCGCGCGAGCAGAAAATCATCGAGGAGCAAACCGACGCGAACGATCTCAGATCCGCGCAGCGATTTTGCGACATCCGCCAGCGCGATGTGCACGGTCACGAGCGCGACGGTGAGCGCGCCACCGGTCAAACACATGGCGAAGTTCTCCACGCCGCAGCGATCGGCGAAGAACTCCGTCTGTCCGGGAAATTGGAAGCCGGCGTCGTACATGTGCGCCTTGTGAATCGGCCCGGTCACAACGGCGTCGATCTCACCGCGCTTCGCCAGCGCGACGGCTTCTTCGAGCGCAGCGAACGCAGCGTGCGCACCGGCTGAGTTCGGCACGCCAGAAATCGCGTTCGTCACATCGCCAATGACGCGAAACTCTGCGCCCTTCGGTAGTCGATCCGATGTGAGCGCGGCACGAACGACCTCAGGTCCTATTCCAGCCGGATCGCCAAGTGTGATGCCGATGCGCACGCGGCATTCTCAGCACTCGCGGAGCGCGAGCAAGTTGCAGGGCGTTTGTGACAAACGCCGAAATTAAATCAGAAGCGACGGATCGTCGCCTTCTGCCGCAGACCAGCGAGCCAGTTTTCCTGAAGGCGATGCGCTTCTTCGTCGAGCACCTTCTTTTCGACATCGTCACGCACTTCAGCGAGCGACTTCGTCACCCCGCCGCGCTTCTCGTCGACGCGCAGGATGTAGTAATTGCCGCCCAGCTCAACAATCCGGCTCATCTTCTTTGTCGGCAGGTTGAAGGCGACCTTCTCGAGTTCCGGCGCGAGCGTTTTGCGGGCGATCCAGCCCCAATCACCGCCCGTATCACGCGAAGTATCTTCCGAATACATCTGCGCCATGCGCTCGAAATCTGCGCCATTCGCGAGCTTGCTCAGGATCTCTTCCGCGAGCGCTTTCTGCGAGGCCGCGTTCCCGTCGATCGAGTGGCTCGGGACCATGATCATGCGGAGGTGGAGCTCTTCCTTGCTCGTGAATTCCTCCCTGTGCTTGCGGTAATAATCTTCCACCCGCAGCGGCGAGGCGGCGGTGTTCGGCTTCACGTTTTTACCACGCATCGCCGCGACGATGATCCGATTAAATTCCTCCTGGCGGAACTGCGAAAGCGAGTAGTTCTGCGCCGCCAGCGTCTTCATGAACGCCTGGCGATCGCCGCCGAAACTGTCGCGAATAATTTCGTTCACCCGCTGATCGACGAAGTATTGCGGCAGATCGAGTTTATCCTCGTGAAACTTTTGCACGATCAGCTCGCGATCGATCAAATCCTGCAGCGCGGAATCCCGCACCTCTTTCAGTTTTTGCTGTAGCTCCGGGCCGGTGAATTGCTGCCGAAGAAGACGTTCGCGCGGCCCAACAAGTCCGCGAACCTGCGAGTAGGTGATGATTGCACCGTTCACCGTCGCCGCGATGCCGTCGATCACTTCGGCATTGCCTTTGGGCGTCAGCCGGCTGGCCGAAGACGAGTCGTTTGAACCCGCGTCCGTGCTCGAGGTCGTGTTCGGCAAGGAGATGCTCGCGGTTGACTTCGAGCTGCTCGTCGCGGCCCGCGAAGTGGTCGTGACCGGCTTCGATGCGGAGCGTTGCGCGAAGGCCGGGAGTGCCAGGGTCAGGGAAGCGGCGAGGGCAAATGCCAGGGGACGAATCATGAATTCAGACGTTCTTGGTTAGTTCGACAACTTCGGCCAGGTTCCGTTGCAAGTTGTCGCTGCTTAAGCGAGGGAATTTGCCGCCCACTAGGATGTAATCCCCGCGACGCGTCAGCATCAGCTTTCGGTCGCGCACCTCCACGCGGGTGACCCCGGCCTTGGCTGCGGCGAGCTTGATTTCGGTCAGAGCGAGCAAATTGTCAACCGGCCGAGGGAACTTGCCGAAGCGGTCGCGCCACTCTTTCCGCAGTCGATCCCACTGTTCGCGCGTGCTGATTTCCGCGAGGTGCCGATACGCCTGAATGCGCAGCGTGGTGTCGCTGATGTAGCTCGTGGGGATGAATGCGGCGAGCCGTTCGTCGGGTCCGGTTTGGGCGAATTCTCCTTCGTTCGTCGCCACGAAATCGAGCTGCACGGAAACCTCGAGGCGCGCCTTGTACTTCTCGCCTTTAATCTGCGCGACCGCCTGCTTGAGCAGCTGGCAGTAGAGATCGAAACCAACCGCGACGATGTGTCCGCTCTGCTGAGTTCCGAGAATGCTACCCGCCCCGCGAATCTCGAGGTCGCGCATGGCAATGCGGAACCCTGCGCCTAACGAGCTGTATTGCTTGATCGCATTGATGCGTTTTCGCGCCGCGCCGACGGTCATCATCTCGCGCGGCAGGAGCAGATAGGCGTAGGCCTTGTGCTCGGCCCGGCCGACGCGACCGCGAAGTTGATACAAGTCCGCCAGCCCGAAGCGATCTGCGCGATCAATGATGATCGTGTTCGCGTTCGGGATATCGAGGCCGCTCTCGATGATCGTTGTGCTGACCAGCACGTCGATTTTGCCGGAGACGAACCCCGACATCACCGTCTCCAGCTCGTCCGCTTCCATCTGACCGTGGCCGTACTCGACCCGCGCTCCCGGGCAGAGTTCTGCAATGCGGTCGCGCACCTTCTCGATCGACTGCACGCGATTGTGCAGGAAGTAAACCTGGCCCTGCCGCTCGAGTTCTCGGTTGATCGCATCGCGGATGATCCGCTCGTCGTACCCGCAGACCACTGTCTCGACCGGCAGGCGATTCAACGGCGGCGTTTCAATCGTCGACATGTCCTTCACCCCGACTAACGAGAGGTAGAGCGTGCGCGGAATGGGCGTGGCCGAAAGCGTGAGCACATCGACGAGCTTGAAGAGCTCCTTGAATTTTTCTTTGTGCAGCACGCCGAAACGCTGCTCCTCATCGATCACGACCAGTCCGAGATCTTTAAAAATCACATCGCCGGAAATGAGCCGATGCGTGCCCACGACAATGTCCACGCCGCCTTCGCGGAGCAGTTGCAAAACCTTGCGCTGTTCCGCGTGCGACCGGAATCGGCTGAGCATTTCCACGCGCACCGGATAGTCGAGCATGCGGTGGCGGAACATCTCGAAATGCTGCTGCGCGAGCACGGTGGTCGGCGTGAGGATGGCGACTTGTCGGCCGGCCATCACCGCCTTGAACGCCGCGCGAACCGCCACTTCGGTTTTGCCAAAACCGACATCGCCGCAGAT
>JALZAD010000350.1 GCA_030948555.1 Verrucomicrobiota bacterium
ATGCTGAGCATGTCAGGCGTTGGCGTGATGACCGCCGCGAGGATGAAGATGAGCACGAACGCATACGGCCGCGTACGAGACATCAACTCGTAGGTGACGAACCCGAGTCGCACCAGAACGAGGACAACGATCGGCAGCTCGAAAGCGAGCCCGAACCCGACCGTGAACCTCGTCACGAAAGAATAATATTCCTGCACCGTCCAGGCCGGCTGCCAGCCGAGCGATTGCGTGTCCTGGAAGAAGAACAGGATCGTGTTGGGCAGAAGCCACAGGTAGCAGGCGACAACGCCAGTAAGGAAGAGCGCAAAGCTGACGCCAATCGCGGGCAGCAACATGCGTTTCTCGATGGCGGTTAACGCGGGCAGGACGAATTCGGCGGCAAAGTAGAGGAGGAGCGGAAACGAGATGACGATGCCGGCGTAGAACGAAAGCGAGAATGAGATCGTGATCGAGTCGGTGATCCCAAGCGCGCGCAAGGCGCCGATCTGCGGGTCGACCTTGTGCAACGGGCGCTGCATCAGGTTCACGAGAGACTCGCGAAAGGCGAAACAGACGATCATCGCGGTGACAAGCGCGATGGCCATCTTCACGATCGTCCAGCGCAGGTCCTCGAGATGCTCAAGGAACGGCTTGGCCGATTCCGTCTCCGGCACCTCGCGGAATTTGAAAAAATTGCGCAGGGCCATCGGTTAGTTGCCTAACGAGAAGTAACCACGCGCCGAGAGCACGGCGCAGATGCTCAAGGTGTTGCCGTCGCGGATTTCATTTTGCGCGATCATCGCGGTGATCTCGGCCGCGCTAAATGCGCGACACTCGAGAATGGACTCTGAACTCTGGTGGGCCGCGCCGCTCGCGCTGAGCTCGACCGGGCGCGCGAGGAAAAAGTTCCCACGCTCGTCCGTTAAACCCGCCGAAGTGAAGAAGTGGCCTAACGAGAGCAATTCGCCATCCGGCGCGAGTCCGTAGCCGGTCTCTTCCTGCAATTCGCGACGCGCGACCTCTTCAATCTCGTCGCTCTCCTGGTCGATTTGTCCCGCCGGCACCGACCAGAGCGCAGCCTGGACCGGGACACGTTCCTCGTGAATCAGGACGAGCTTTTCGTCACGTGTGAGCGCGGCAATCACCACCGCCGCTTTGCGCTGCACCACCGTCCAGCGTTGTCCGGCCGGGCGCGTCGGCGTTCGCATTTCCACTTTCGTCACCGCGAGATGCGGGTCCGCGTAGCAGGTCTCGCTCGAGAGCATCTCCCAGCTATTGGCCGCTTGCGTGCTACTCGGAAACTTCACCGCGGAAGATTAGGAGGAGCGTTGGGAAAAGCTAATACTTAGCGCGCCCGCTCGCGTTGACACCTCGGAGCACCCCGATAGGCTTGCCGCGCTCTTTTTCACCCGCTCTTTCCATGGCACCTCGAAGCAAACGTCCCGTCGCTCGCACCTCTGCTCATGCCGCGAAATCTTCTCGCAACGGCAGCAACGGCGCGTCGCCGAAAGCGAAGGGGAAATCGCCCGCCAAACGCGCGAAGTACGTCTACTACTTCGGCGACGGCAAAGCCGATGGCGATGGCAGGATGAAGCCGCTCCTCGGCGGCAAGGGCGCGAATCTCGCGGAGATGACGCGCATCGGTTTGCCAGTGCCTCCGGGGTTCACCATCTCGACGGAAGTCTGCACCTACTTCTACGCGAACAAGCGCACTTATCCCGCGGCCATGCAGGCGCAGGTGGAAGAAGGCGTTCGCCGGATGGAGCGCATCATGGGGACGAAGTTCGGCGATACGAATGCGATGCCGCTGCTCCTCGCAGTGCGTTCGGGCGCGCGCGATTCGATGCCGGGAATGATGGACACGATCCTCAATCTTGGCCTCAACGACGAGACCGTCCTCGCAGTGGCGAAGGCGACGAAGAATGAGCGTTTCGCCTGGGATTGCTACCGCCGGTTCATTCAGATGTACGGCGACGTCGTCATGGGGGTGCAGAAGCGCCCCGACGAAGATCACGAGCCGTTCGAGACCGTGATTCACGAGCTGAAGCACGAGCGGCACAACGACGACATCGAGGACACGAAGCTGAGCGTCGACGACCTGAAAGAACTCGTTAGGCGATTCAAGGCCCTCGTGCAGGAGCGGACGGGCAAACAGTTCCCGAACGACCCGTGGAAGCAGCTTGAAGGTTCCGTCAGCGCGGTTTTTGGATCGTGGATGAACGATCGCGCGATCGTTTACCGCCGGAAGTACAACATCCCGCAGGAATGGGGCACGGCGGTCAACGTGCAGGCGATGGTCTTCGGCAACACCGGGACGAACTCCGGATCAGGTGTCGCCTTCACGCGCGATCCCGCGACGGGCGAGAAAATTTTCTACGGCGAGTTTTTGATCAACGCGCAGGGCGAAGATGTCGTGGCCGGAGTGCGCACGCCGGAACCGGTGGCCGATTTGAAGAAACATCTGCCCAAGGCGCTGGTCGAACTGGAGCGGATTCGCAAGGTGCTCGAGGCGCACTTCAAGGACGTGCAGGATTTCGAGTTCACGATTCAGGACGGCAAGGTCTTCATGCTGCAGACGCGCAACGGCAAACGCACCGGCATGGCGGCGGTGAAGTTCGCCTGCGACATGGTGCGCGAGAAGTTGATTGACTGGAAAACGGCGATCACGCGCGTGCCCGCCGATCAACTCGATCAGGTCCTCGCGCCGGTCTTCGATCGCGCCGCGATCAAAGGTGCAAAGGCGATCGCGAGTGGATTGCCGGCCGGACCAGGAGCCGCGACAGGACGCGTTTATTTCAATGCTGATCGCGCGGCTGCGGCGGCGGCGAAAGGCGAGAAAGTCTTGTTAGTCCGCGTGGAAACTTCGCCGGAAGATTTGCGCGGGATGATCGCGGCGGAAGGAATTCTCACTGCGCGCGGTGGCGTCTCATCGCATGCAGCGCTCGTCGCGCGACAGATGGGCAAAGTTTGTATCTGCGGCGCGGCGGCATTGGACATCGATTATCGCGCCAAGACCATGACGGTGGGCGATGCAGTGTTTCGCGAAGGCGAAGATTATCTCTCGATCGATGGGACGAGCGGCACCGTCTACGCAGGTCAATTGCCGACCGCGGAATCGGAAATCATCGGCGGCTTGTTGCGCGGCGATAAGACAGCGCAAAGGACCGAGGCGTATCGCAACTTCAGCCAGTTGATGGATTGGTGCGCGAAGGTCACGCGCATGAGCGTGCGCACGAACGCGGATACGCCGGAGCAAGTGGAGAACGCGGTCGCGTTCGGGGCGCAAGGCATCGGTCTCTGCCGGACTGAGCACATGTTTTTCGAGGGCGATCGGATCGACGCGATGCGCGAGATGATTCTGGCGCGCAAGGTCGATGATCGGCAGAAGGCGCTCGCGAAATTGCTGCCGTATCAGAAGAGCGACTTCATCGGCATCTTCAAAGCACTCAAAGGCAAGCCGGCCACCATTCGTCTGCTCGATCCGCCTTTGCACGAGTTTCTCCCGCAGGATAGCGGCGCGCAGAGTGCCCTAGCCGATAAGATCGGCGTGAGTCGCGACGAGCTTTCGCGCCGCGTGCACGAGTTGCATGAGCAGAATCCAATGCTCGGCCATCGTGGTTGCCGGCTCGGGATTTCATTTCCGGAAGTGACCGAGATGCAGGCGCGCGCGATCTTCGAAGCGGCCGCCGAGGTGCAGAAGAGTGGAACCAAAGTGAATCCGGAGGTGATGATTCCGTTGGTTGGCTTCGAGATGGAATTCGAGCACCAGG
>JALZAD010000353.1 GCA_030948555.1 Verrucomicrobiota bacterium
TGCGATCCGACCGTCTTCAACCGAGGTTTCGTTCTATGAAAGATGTTTTCAGTAGTTCTCCCGCCCGCTGGACACTTACCAGTGTCTTAGTTCTCGCCGCATTTCTCTGTGTTATCGCCGTTTTCAAAACTGGCGCGGCCAATCCGACTGCTGGAACCATCTCAACGACGTCAGCCCCGCTGGCGTGGGACGGCACTGCCGCGGGTGGCGTTTCCGCCACAGGGGAGATGACCTGCGTTGACGGTGTGAACTGCGACACCTTCACGCTGACTGTCCAAGGCACGCCGACGGATTGGGCCGGCAAGTCCATCGAGGTAGTTATTTCCTGGGTGGTTCTCGCGTCAGACTTCGATCTTTACGTCCACAAGACAAGCAACAGCGGACCGTTGATCGGATCGTCGACCGGCGGCGCGCCTGGTACGACCGAGAAAGTCACGATTAGCCCTGCGAGCTTGAACGCGAGCGGCACGACTGTCTTTACTGTGCACGTGGTTTACTCAGCCGCGGTCGCGGGCGATCAATACCACGGAACAGCGACAGTTATCTCAACTGGTCCCGGTGCGACGCCTACTCCCACACCGCCACCCAAGTCCACCGCCTGGACCATCAAGTACCACGGCCAGTGTTGCGAAGGTAACCTTGCCGCGGCCGGCTCAAACACCTTCGTGCTCCTGCCCGTCCTCGTGCAAGGCAACAAGATCGAGAAGAGCTCGGATGGTGGAAAGACATGGACGGAGAAGTATCCGCCGGTCGGCGCATCAGTGCCTTTCGGCATCGAAGGCGACATGCAGGCCTATAAGAACGACGTCATTTTCTTCGGCACTGAACTAGGCGACGTAGTCACCGCGCACAGTGAAGACTTTGGCGATACCTTCAGCATCACACATGTGCCGATTGCTTCGGCCGGTAACGACCAGGCGTGGTCTTATCTTGGGCCGCTGAAAAACATGCGGCCGCAGACCGGCGCAATTGCGGGCGATGAAGACTACGTCATGGCGGGCTGGATGCGCATCGGCAGCGCGCTCATTTTCAGCTTTGATGGAGGACTCACTTATCCTATCCAGACGCCGCTCGTTGGTAACGACGGCAGCGGGCCGGAGCACATTGTCTGTCAGCAAAACGCGCACACGCCGATTGCGAATCCGCCGGCCGACACGCGCGTGGCAAATGCTGACTTCACCAAGAAGAAGGCGGGCCGCCACGGGACGTTTGGGACGGACCGGAAGTTCTATTGGACTGAGACAACACCGGACAGTCTCTACGTCTGCAGCACGGCAGACTTTGGTTTGAACTGGGCAGGCGTGAAGCACCCACTCGCCGCTTATCCTGGCTCTGACTTTGTTGTCACCCATTCAGCTTTCGACGACAAAGGCACGCTCTACGTGCTGCACGGCAACAGACTCTACGTCAGCTTTAATCGCGGTGAGAGTTTCGCTTATGTCCATACGCTGCCGCGCTATGGAAATGCGCTCCGCTCCGACAAAGGCGCGGACCAGTACTTCGTCGCGAGTTGCGGGACAGCCCACCTCGCCCTGATCGAAGATGCAGGCGAAGGCCGCGGTCGCATCTATTACCTGCGCGGCACGAACGTCGACACCGCGACGCCGACATGGGACGAGGAGCTGGTCGACGAGACAGACAGTGTGCGGCTCGACTTCATGTACATTGTCGTCAACGGCAACGGCATTCCGACTATTAGCTACACCACGCCCGGAACGGGCAAACAAGTAACTACCGCGAGCCGCAATGCGCCGCTGCCTGGAGGTAATGTTTGTGCCTTCTCGCGCAAGAACCACACGGTGAATGGTCCGTCAGATATCGAGCTTCCGATGAGTAATGCGGCGCGCACCGAATGCCGGAGCAGTGGCCCGACGGGTGACTACCAGATCATCTTTAACTTCCCGACGGCAGTCACCGTCGGTGGAGCTTCCGTAAGTAGCGGAAGTGGAACGGTGAGTAGCTCGAATGTCGACGGCTCGGTCGTAACCGTAAACTTAACTGGCGTGAACTCACCGCAGCTTACGACGGTGACGCTGAGTGACGTGAACGACGGCGCGTCCATCAGGACCGTGTCGGTTCAAATGCCAGTTCTGGTCGGCGATGTGAATGGCGATTCCACGGTGAACGCTGCTGATGCCACGGTAACCCGGAACCTTTCTGGTCAGAAAGCGGGCGTCGACAACTTCCGCGCCGACGTCAATTCTGACGGAACCATCGACAGCGCCGACGCAACGCTCGTCCGCAATCGGTCCGGACAGCAATTAACTACATCCTCGGCAGCAAAGCTCGGTCGAACGAAGTCATCGGCGACGGAGCCGGAAACGACTCGTTAGGTTAGGCTAAGGTAAGCTGTTCCCGCTGCGCCCGCGGATGAGTGCGCTGTCCGCGCTGTTCACCGCGCCGTCAGCGTTTACGTCCGACCGAAAGGTTGCGGCGCTCGCCGCCTGGCCGGAGCGACTGCTTGTCTGAAGAACATCGGCCGCGTTCACCAGGCCATCGCCATTTGTGTCGCCGATTAGAAGACCGAACGGAATGGTTACGTCGCCGCTGGTATTTTCGTCAGAGACTCCGTGCAGGGTAACCAGAAGCGCCTGCCCATCGAGGACGGTGGTGAGCGGCACGGTCACGCTCGAGCCGTTTACCGTCACCGTCCCGCCGTTTTCTGCTCCACCCACACCGATGACAGCTGCGCCGGAAGCGATCGTCGCCTGAGGAACGCCGGTAACCTTAACCGTAGAACTAAAGTTGATCACAAGTTCGTAGTCACTCGTTAGGCCACCTGCCCGGCACTCGATCCCGCTGCTGCCTGTGAGCGGAAGAGCGAGATCCATAATTCCCGCGCTGCCGTGCCGCTTTCGCGAGACCGCGCTCAGAGGCGTGGGAGGCGGCACGGACGAACCGGAGTTTGCGCGCGCGATGGATGTGTCCGCGCTGTTAATCCCGCCGTCGGCATTCAGGTCCGACCGGAACGTCGTCGCGGTAACGAGCTGCCCGGCGTTCGCACGGGTTTGCGCAGCGTCTGCAGCGTTCACGAAGCCATCGCCGTTCGCATCACCGACTAAGATTCGAAACGGGACTGCGATGCTGCCGATTCCATTGCCGTCCGTCACGTTGTTCAGGGCTACGGTGAGCGCCTGCGCATTCGCGACATTTGTCAGCGGGACGATGACTCTCGACCCGTCCACACTGACAGCGCCGGCGTTCTCGGTGCCTCCAGTTCCCACCATGCCCACACCCGATGTAATAAGCGCCTTCGGCGAACCGTTGATTGTGATCCGCGTTGGGAAGTCGATCACGAGCTGGTAATCACTCGTCAGGCCGCTGCTGCGACACTCTACTCCTGTCGTTCCAGCGAGCGGTAGTGCGATGTCGAAAGTACCGGCGCTGCCATGCGCCTTCCGCGAGACGACACTAACTGGCGCGGCCGGCCGGACGTTCGTGCCGGAAGCAGCACGGGCGATCGACACGTCGGCGCTGTTCACAATGCCGTCGGCATTGAGATCGGTGCGGAACGTCGTCGCGCCCGCGGCCTTTCCCGAGTTGCTGCGGACTTGAGAGACGTCGGCGGAGTTAACCGCTGCATCGTCGCTCGAATCGCCGATCAAGACACGCATCGACACGGTGATCTCTGTTGCCGGCGCACCGTTCGTCAGGCCTGCAACTGCCACGGTCAGCGTCTGCGCATTCGCCACATTAGTCAGAGGGACGATCACGCTCGAGCCAGTGAGCGTGACTGCGCCACCGTTACTGGTTCCTCCAGTACCGACGAGACCCGTTCCGCCAGTGATCCTCGCGTGGGGCGAACCGGTGACACTTACTGGCGCGGCGAAGTTCAGCACAATCTGGTAGTCTCCAGTCGCACCGCCGCTCCGAGGCTCAACCGGAGGGACGCCGGTGAGCGGAAGCGGCAAGTCATACACTCCCGCGTTGCCGTGCGTCATCCGCGAGGCGGCGCTCAGCAGGTTGTTGCCCGGAGGCGCGGATCCTGGCGGGAACGAGCGGAAGAGATGCTCGTCCAGATAAAGCAATCCGCCGCCGAACCCGCCCGTGCTCCAGATTTCGCCACCGCTGATCGCAGTGGTGAAAAACGCTCCGGAGTTTGCCTGCCGCGGAGTTGGCAGATTGTCCGGCGAAGCTGTCCACGCACCGAGCGGCCACTGCGCCGTGTCGAGTTCATCCACTTCGGCCGAGGGGTTAAAGTAGCTCCCGCCGTTCTCGTCTCCGCCGATCGCGTAGAGCTTGGTGCCCGCTGCCACGAGCGCGAAGTCTCCGCGTTGCGGCGTGAAGGCGGGCCCGATGCTCCAGGTTTGGTTCTGCAGATCGAAACGCATGCTCGTCGTGCTATTCGCCACTGGGATCGAGCTGAAACCGCCGACGACATAGAGATACTGGCCGAGCTGCGCATAGCCGCCGAAGAGGACCGGAGCTAGCGGCGCAGGCGCGGACGACCAGGTGCCGCTGATCGTGTCGTAGACCGAGACGATGGAGTTCGTCCCGTCGCTACTACCGCCGCCGATGAGGTAAATCTTGTCGTCGAACGCGGCGATCGCGGAGCCGTAGCTATCGGCGACGCCGGGTCGGATCGAAGCCGCGCTCCAGCTATCGTTCGCAACGTCGTAGATGCGCAGCCGGTTCTGCGAGAGCGGGCCGTAACCATCGGCGACGTAGATCTTGTTCTTCCAAAAAACTGCGACCGGCGCTTCGGTGGCGATCGGAATATCAGCCAGCGAAGTCCACGTGTTCGTGGTTGCATCGTAGCGCCGCACGGAGTTGATCGGCCGCGCGAGGTAGAACCCAGAGATGACGTAGAGGGACTGGCCATTCTGCGCGAAGGCATAGCGGGCGATGCTGCCGCCCGGGGACGACGCTGCGGCGTTCCAGTTCGGCGCCGATAGGTTGTTACGCTCCGTCGCGGCGTAGGTCCTGGAGATGGGAGACTTCGAAAGATACTCGAGGGATGTTGCGGGCGCGCCGTTCGTCTGCGCAAACGATGAATGTGCAATCGCGAACGCTGCGAGCGCGAAGCGCAGAGACAGCGGTCTACGAAAGAATAGACCTGACGAGGCGGTGATCATTGGGGGCAGAGGGCCGCGATGCTAGATGAAGCTGCTTACGCGTCAACCCATCACGCGTGCGAGAAAGTACTAACTAGCCGGAACTACTCGTTAGGCGACGGATACGAGCGGCTCCGGTCAGACGAGCGACGCGATTAATTGCGCGACAATGGGAGCGCGGTTGGCCGAAGCAATGTCGTTGCGGCTCTTGTTATTCCGCTTTGCGCCTAACGAATGCGGCCGAACCGAGCGAACTGCCGGACCGGTTCCGCACCATGGTCGAGTCAGCGCTGTTGATGAAGCCATCGGCATTCACGTCTGCGCGAAAGCTGGTCGCGTTGGCTGTCTGCCCTGAGGCGTTACGCGCCAGCGTGCTGTCCGCCGAGTTCACACTGCCATCGCCGTTCACGTCTCCAATCAGCACGCGCATCGGCACTGTGACATCAGCCGTGCTCTGGTTCGTGGTCACATCATGCAAGCGAATCGATAGTGTCTGCGCATTCGCAACACTGGTCAGGTCGATCGTCGCGCTTCCTGTTCCGTTCCCACTGGCCTGCGCGACACTGGCGCTGCCCGTGTCAATCGTTGCACCCGTAAAACCGATGGCCGCGGGGAAGGTGAGAACCACACGGTAGTCGCCATTCGGACCACCATCACGGCATTCGACCGCACTTGGCACTGCGATATCGAAATCACCAATGTCGCCGTGCGTGTTTCGGGAGACGGCGGTGAAGTTGAGTTGTGAGTCGGTGAGACGGACAACATAACCGCGCGCGCTGCCGTTGAAGTGATCGAAGAAATTCCCGAACAGGAGCTTGCCGTCGCTCTGCACTGCGAGCGCGCTTCGTTGACTGCTCGGCATGAACGGCTCCGGCAGGATTGTCGGACCGGCGTCTGCGTTGAACAGCGGATCGGCCGCGCCGCTACTCGTGAATCGCTTGAGAGCCGGGAGCATAATCCCAGTGCTGTTGTCTCTTACCTGGCCCGCGGCCCAAAGCTTGTCGTTCTGCAGTGCGAGCGAGGTGACCGAGAGTTGCTGGCTTGTCTGAAATGTGGAATCGAGCGTCCCGTTCCCATTCAATCGCGCCAGGCCGGGCCGCGTCACGCCGTTGAAGCTGCTGAAGAAACCGCCGACGTAATACTTCCCGTCGGGCGCAAGGAGCAGGCTGCGGACACTGCTCGAGAACCCGCTGCTCGAAGCGCTGAGAAAGCTTGTGTCCAGCGCGCCGGTGCTCGCGTCGAGACGCGCGATTCGCCGCTGGGTGGTTGAGCCCACCCGGGAGAAGTCACCGCCGATCACCACGCCGCCGGTCGCTGTCGGCGGAGCAATTGCGTAGACAATGGCCGATGGAGCAGCGGGCGTGAAAGTCGTGTCGAGGCTGCCGTCTGGATGGAGCTTGGCCACGCGATCGAGAACCGGCGGAGTCGTCGTCTCAAAATCGCCGCCGATGAAGATGTTGCCCGCACCGTCGAGGGCAATTGCGTTCACTGCGCCGTAAGAACCGACGTTGTCGTTAAAGAGAGGATCGAGCGTGCCATTCGCACTCAGCTTCGCGACGCGGGCGCGTGCGACTCCGTCGATAGCGCGAAACAAACCGCCGAGGAGGATGTTTCCGTCAGGCAGAACCTTGATCACTCTCACGCTGCCCTCTGCGCCGGATTGGACGGAGAAGGTTTCATCCGGTGTCCCATCAGGATTCAGGCGGACAAGATTCGAATGCGGAACGCCATTCACGGCGTTGAAGAAACCGCCGACCAGGATCTTGCCGTCTGCTTGCGTCGCGAGCGCGTAGATGTCGGCTGGCGAGCCGATCGCGCCGGTCAAGCCATCCAACCCGTGATCCACGCTTCCGTCAGGATTTAACCACGCGAAGTTGTTCCGGATCGCTCCCCCGCAAGTCGCGAAGGACCCGGCGACAAGGATTTTGCCGTCTCCGTTCCGCACCAGAGCGGTGTAGATCGCGTTCGCCGCGGGACCAGCACCCGTCGCGTCGAAGCTCAGATCGCGCGCGCCGTTTCGCTCCATCCGGACGATCGTTCCCGCGACCGCATTGCCTAACGAGTGAAAGCGACCGACCGCGATCAGCTTGCCGTCGGCCTGCTCCGTCACCTGCTGGATAATACCAAGGTCATGGTAGTCGTTGAAGGCTTCTGCGTTGAATTCAGGATCGAGCGCGCCGTTTGCGCTCAAGCGCACGATGTTCTGGTGACTTGCGCTGTAGGGAACGTAGCCGCCGAAGAGAAGCACGCGGTCGTCGCTCTGAATGAAGAGCCCGGTATTCGGCAGAAGGCCCGAGACATACCAGCCGAAACCGCCATTCGAGGGCGTCTGGAATGTGCTGTCGAAGCTTCCGTCCGCGTTTAACCGGCCAACGTAGTAGGCGACGGAAGGGCCGACGCCGATCAAAAAGACGATCTTACCCGCGTTGCCGTTCGTCTTTTGCTGCGCTGCGCCAACGATCGTAACGACGCCGCCATTCTGAAAAAGCGGCGTGGGATCCGGGATGAACTGCTGGTCCACTCTCCCATCGACGTTAAAGCGGACGATGCCGTAGCGCGTCACGGTCGGATCCGCAGCATTGCCGATGACGGAGTTGAAGTCCCCGGCGATGACCAACTTCCCGTCAGATTGTAAGAACACGGAAGCGACTTTGCCCTCGTAGACTGAGGTATCGCCATCTCTCGCCAGCCGACTGGTGATATCGAAGCTGGCGTCGAACGAGCCGTCGGCGTTGAAACGATCGATACCATAAGTGTCCCAAGCCAGAATCTTGCCATCGGGCTGAACCAGCAGGTGGTAATACCATCCGTAGCCGCTGTCGTTATGGAACGATGAGTCGACCGTGCCGTCCACGTTGAGCCGCGCCAGGTATCGCGAGGCGACACCGTTCACTTTTTGAAATGGACCGGTGATCACGACCTTACCGTCTGGTTGAAGCGCCGCGGCCGTGACTGATGATGAGTCGAAACTGAGATTGCCGAACGCGGAGTCGATCGTCCCATCTGAGGAGATCGTTGCGCATGCAAGTCTCGCCGCGACGAAGCACAAAAGCACGCCGGCGAGAGCGACCGGACGCAATTTCACCTGCCGTTTGTATGTGTCTTACGTAGCTGAGGCGAGCACTTTCGAGCCGCCGTGTTCAGTGGTAGCGTCCGCGCTCGCGATGGCCGCTAATTACAAAGAGACGCTGCTCCTTCCGAAGACGGATTTTCCGATGAAGGCGAGCCTCACCACTCGCGAGCCGGAGATCCTGAAACTTTGGGAGGAAACGCGGCTGTATCAGCAGATCCAGAAGGCGCGGGAAGGCCGCGAGTTGTTCGTGCTGCATGATGGCCCGCCATTCGCGAACGGCGATGTCCATATGGGCACCGCGCTCAACAAGATCCTCAAGGATCTGGTCGTGAAATCGAAGACGATGCTCGGCTATCGCGCGCCCTACGTGCCGGGCTGGGACTGCCACGGATTGCCGATCGAGTACAAGGTGGTGAAGGAGACGCGCGGGCTTTC
>JALZAD010000360.1 GCA_030948555.1 Verrucomicrobiota bacterium
ACCCTGCCCGGCAACGCCAACACCCCACGCCAACCCATTCTTCCCGAAAAGAACGGCGATCGATGCGCCACGCTGCGTCCACTTGCCGCCGGGCGCGCGCTCGTACATGCGCACCTCGCCTTGTTGCGCATCCCAATTAGGGGCGGTCGCGAGCAGGAGCTGTGTGCAGTCATCCGGCACGCCAGCGGCATGTACGTTGCTAGCGATGAGGAGAAGCGCGGCGAGGTGCAGGCGGACGGACCACATGCCGGAACCTAAACGCGCAACTTCCCCATTCTGTCCACTGCGATTCCGGCCTTGAAACGACTTCTCCCCTTTCTGCTGCTCGCCTTCGCGGTGTGCGCGACCTACGCACCAGCAGTGCGTGACGGTTTTGTTTGGGACGACACCGCGCTGATCCTGCGCGATCCGCTTATTCGCAGCCCGCGACTGATCGTGGAGGGCTTCCAACACTTTCTTTTCACCGACGCAACGGCGTCGAACTTCTATCGCCCCCTGCAGCGACTGACGTATACGCTGGAATACGCGGCGTTCGGACTGAGGCCGGCGCTCTTTCATTTGACGAGCATCTTCTGCCACGCGGCGGCTGCGATTGCGCTGCTGCTCTTTGCACGCGAATTCCTGCGGGCTTTCGGAGCAACTGCACGCCGCGCGGACCGGATCGCATTCGCCGCAGCGCTGATCTGGGCGATTCATCCGATCCATAGCAGCGCCGTGGTTTACATTTCAGGTCGCGCCGATCCGCTCGCGGCCACGTTCGGCTTTCTTGGCCTGTACGCTGCGCTCATGCGTTTTCGTGCGATTGACAAGAAGCGCGGCTGGGTGCTCGCGTCGGGCTGCGTTCTCCTTTTCACCATGAGCGCGCTAAGCAAGGAAAGCGGGCTGATTTTCCTCGCGGTGTATTTCCTCCTCGTTCTGGCGTTGAAGAAGGCGCAACGACTCGAGGCGGCCGGCGTGATAGCGATTGTGCTCGTGACGTATCTCAGCTTGCGCTTACCGGCCGAACACATCGAACCACCGGCACCGCACGCGCTGCCATTTCTCGTTAGGCCGATCCTGGCTGCGCGCGCGCTGGCCGAGTATGCGGGCTTGCTCGTCTATCCTGCAAATCTCCGCATGGAACGCGATGTCGAAACGCATCCCAGCGGCTTTGGCGAGGCAAGCATCACCGGCGCGTCGATTCGCGAGCTTCAAACGATTGCGGGCCTGCTCGTCCTCGCGGCGTTCATCTACTGGGCACTGCGCGAGCGAAAGCGCGATCGCGCTGCTTTCATCGCACTCGCCGCCGGAGCCGTCACCTTTGTGCCGATCAGTGGGATCATTCCCTTGAACGCAACACTCGCTGAGCATTGGCTCTACTTACCGAGCGCGTTCCTTTTCCTCTCCGCGACGATGTCTGCCGCGCGGCTGCTCGAGGGTAGCCGCGTTCCACATCTCAAACACGTTGCCATTCCGGCGCTCGCCGCATGGATGGTGTGTCTCAGCGGCCGCTCTTTCGTCCGCACCTTCGACTGGAAGGATCAACGCACGTTTCTCCAGCGGACGATCGCGAGCGGCGGTGAGTCCGCAAGGATGTTCATCAATCTCGCACGGCTTGAGATCGATGAAGGACAACTGGACAACGCGCAACCGCACCTTGCCACCGCGCTCGCCAAAGAACCTGACCAGCCATTCGCAGTCATCTGCCGGGCCGGTCTCGCGATCCGCCAGAACGATTTTGTGTCCGCGCACAAGCTTCTCGCACGCGCAACGCAGATGGAGTTAGTCGAAGCGCGCGCGCACGAGATGCTCGCCGTGCTCGAATTCAAAGAGACAGGCCACTCAAACCTCCTGCGCATGCGACTCGCCTCCCGAACCGGCGCGGGCGAATGGGATATCGAGAAGCGATACGTGAAGCTGCTCTTCGAAAGCGGTGCTACGGAAGCGGCGCTCCGGGAATTGAGCCGGTGCTTGCAGACGCAATGGTACCGCGCTGACTCATGGCAACTCGCAGCACAACTCGCCGCGAAGAGTGGCCATCGTGATGCGGCAGTCGCCGCGCTTTCCCAGGCTCGCACGTATGACGTTCGCCTGAGCGAGAGCGGACACGTGTTCTAAAGCGACGGCACCGCGCCTCCGCTAGCGGGAGCAATTAGGCATCGCGGCAGAGGGGCGGGCGAAGATAAAGATTGACGGAAAACGCCGGAGATATTTTACTCAGGACGCATCCAATTTCTATCCCGCCACGATATGGAGGGACAACGGGAGCATGATTATTATGAAAAAAGGGATTCTTGCGGCTTTGGGCGTTCTTGCGCTCGCAACGTCGGGTGCATTTGCAGATGGCTACACCCCTGATCCACGGATCATGAGCCCCGATCCCGGCGTTGATCTCCCAGCGGCAGTGAGTGACTCCGGCACGACCCTCGCGCTTCTCGCCCTTGCCGGCGGAGTGATGCTTTTGGCGCGCCGCCGCGCGACGGCCGCCGCTCTGTAGTCGTCGGTCGCGCGATTACTTCGCGCAGCGCAGGTTCCCCCGCCCGCGCAAGCATTATTGCTCGCGCGCGGAACACAGCAGTTTGCTCGAACTGCTAGCTTGGGTCACCCGCAATTCATGCACTAGTGGCCTCTGCGTGCGGACACATACGCCGATTTCTCCGGCCGACCATTCGTTAGTCACAGCTGAATAAGGCGCGCTGCGTTCACGTCAGTTCACTCCACACACATGAAAAAATTCATCTTCTTGGGAGCAACAGTGGCGGCGGTGGGTCTCGCCCTTACTCCTGCAAACGCACAGACCCAATCCACGACGACATCCACGCAGACGGAATATATTCCGAGCAGCAAAATCATCGGCTCGCGGATCCGTTCGTCCGACGGCTCTGAAGTCGGGGTGATCAAAGACGTGGTGCTCGACAAGCAGACCGGCTGCATGGCGTACACGGTTCTCGAAACAACCGGTGGAAGCGGCGGCAGCACGGCGTCCGGCGGATCACGAAGCAGCACGACGACCACGACGACATCGCACAAAACTGTCGCGATGCCTTGGACTGCGTTTTCGCGCACGAGTGATCCGACTGTTTACACTACGACGGTGCAGCGCGAGCGCATCTATGACGCGCCGGCTTATGACTACAACCGCATCGAAGAATACAATCGCCCTGATTACATCGGCGGTGTTTATCAGTACTATGGCGTGCAACCGGCGGTCGGCGTGAACATCGGTATTGGCGGCGGCGGCGGTGGCCGGGGGTATTACAATAATGGTCAGCAGACGCAGACTGGCGTCAGCGCGTCGACGAACGCTTCGGTAGCTCCGACCGCGACTCCGTTTGGCTTAGCGACTCCGAGCGCCACTCCTTCTGCGACGGCGTCTCCGAGTGCGTCTGCGACGATGACTCCTATGAGCACTGCGACTCCAACGGCAAGCGCGACCGCATCGGCAACCGCAACACCGAAGGCATCGCCTTCTGCGACGACCAGCGCGGCGACCTCGTCGAGTGCGTCGAGCCCTGCGGCATCGCCACATGCGAGCAGTTCGTCTTCTGAGAAGAGCAGCACTGGTAGTTCATCGACCCGTGCCTCGGCGACCCCATCCTCCTCGTCGTCCAGCACCGGTTCGGCGACTGAGAGCTCAACCAGCCACAGGTCCTCCACGACAACCGGCAGCTCGACCGGCGCTGGCAAATCTGACGCCGCCTCCGGCTCATCAAGCGCTTCGAAATCCGCGGACGCGAACGAGAGCGGCGCATCGAAAGCTGATAAGAAGGCCTCGAAGGGCGCCGAGAAGGCAAGCAAGAAGGGCGACAAGGGATCTGACGCCGAAACAACTGCGTCACCTTCCGGCCAATAACAAAAATTAGCGGGAGAATCCCGCGGAGACTCAACACACAGCAGGAGCGACCACGGTTGCTCCTGCTGTTTTCTTGTACAGAGGACTCGTTAGTCTTGCCTTGCCTCGACCGCCGCGGTGTCGGCGGGCAGAAACTTCATCCCGGCAATCCAGAACAGACCAGACAGCAACATCATCCCGGAGACGACGAGGAACGCGACATTCATGTTCGTGTGCCCGCCGATGTAGCCGATGATCGGAAAAGCCGCGGCGTCGCCTAACAAGTGGATGACGAGGATGTTCATCGCGAACGCGGTCGCGCGAACGGCTGGGCGAGCAACGTTCGCAAGCGCGGTGTTCGATGGCCCGGTGTTCAGAAAGGCGAAGAAGATCGCAATGAACATGAACACCCACGCAAGCGGAAATGGGATGTAAAGCGCTGCGACAAAGAACGGGAAGGCGAGCAGCATTCCAATTCCTGAAACGAGGAAGTATGAACCCGGATACCGCTCGCGCAGTTTATCCGCAACCCAGCCGCCGATGAGCGTCGAGCCGAGCCCCGCGACGACGAGGATCAGGCCGAAGTATCCCTTCTCCACGTCCGGTCGGCCGCGATAGCGCAAGTAGGCCGCGACCCAAAATCCAAGACCGCCGATCGCGAAGGTAAACGCAGTTTGAGCGAGGCAGTTGAAGACGTAGGAACGCGTGCGTACCAGCTCGAGGTATTCAGGCCAACCAGCGCGCGCTTTAGCTGGACGCTCGCCCTGCGCCGCGCGCGGATCGCGTTGAAAAAAACAGAGTGCGCCAAGCAACAGACCAGGCGGCGTGACAAGATAGAACGCCCAGCGCCATCCAAGGTGCGCGGCCACCACGCCGCCGAGCACGTAGCCGAGCGCACTGCCGACCGGAATCGCCGCGCAAAAGATCGCCAGGATTCGCCCGCGTTTCTCGAGTGGAAAAAGATCAGCGAGGATGGTGGGCGCCGCCGGTCCGTAACCACCCTCGCCGATACCGACGAAGACGCGCGTCACGAGCAGAATGGTGAACGTCGCTGCCAGCCCGGAGCCGCCGCTGGCCAGACTCCACAACACGACTGCGCAACCAATGATGATCCAGCGCGAGAACCGATCGGCCAGCCAGCCGAGCGCCGGCGCGGAAAACATGTAGGTGACGAGGAACGCCGTGCCCAGCACGCCCGTCGCCGCCATCGCGTTCGGGTCGTTAGGCGCAAAGAAGGTGTCGCGGATTTCCGGCTCGACCGCCGCCAGCACCTGGCGGTCGATATAGTTGAACAAATTAATCGCGAGCAGCAGCCCCAAGGCGACGCGCGCGTCCGATTTCTGATCCCTTCGCGCGGCCCTCATCAAGTTGCCGATTGCAGAGGCGGACAGGCTGATTGTAAATCTAAAACCGATGGCGCAATCCTCGTTTGCTGAGCGCGCGCTTTACGCATTCGGCTACGCGGTTGCGGGGCTGGTTTATCGCGTGCGGGCGCGCGGCGCGGAGACTTTGCCGGCAGGCGGTTTCCTCCTTCTGCCGAATCACATTACGTGGGTCGACGCGATCGTTCTGCAGCTTTCGATGGCACGCCGCATCCGCTTCGTGATCGACGAAAGTTTCTACAAGAACGGTTTCCTCAACCCGTTCCTGAAACTCGCCGGCTGCATCCCGATCACCGCGCGTCGCGCAAAAGATGCGACCCGCGCCGCGGCGGAGAAGATCCGCGCGGGCGAGATCGTGTGTGTTTTTCCGGAAGGACAAATGTCGCGCAGTGGAACATTGCTCGGCTTGCGGCGCGGCTATGAGCTCATCGCGCGACAAGCCGGGTCGCCCGTTGTGCCGGTCTGGTTGGACCAACTCTGGGGATCGATCTTTTCGTTTCAAGGCGGACGCTTCTTCACGAAATGGCCGCGGCAGTTTCCGTATCGCGTGGTCGTCGCTTTCGGTCGCCCGCTCACGCCCGATGAAGCCGACATCGCGACCGTTCGCGAGGAATTGTACAAGCTCGGCGAAGCGTGCTACAGCGAGCGGCCGATCCTGCGGCAACACCTCGCGCGCGCATCCCTCCGAGGATTGAAGCGACATCGGTTCCGCACCGCGATCATCGACGGCACGGATCACTCGACGATCTCCTGCGGCAAGGTGCTCGGCGTCGCTCTCGCGCTGTCGCGCCATGTGAAGACGAACTGCGCGGAGCGCCGCATCGGCATCGTCCTGCCACCGGGAAAAGGAGGAGTGATCGCGAACGTCGCGGTTGTTCTTGCCGGAAAGATTCCGGTCAACCTGAACTTCACTGCGGGCCGGGAAGCGATCGAATCCGCGCAAAAGCAGGCAGAGATCCGGACGATCATTTCCGCGCGCCTTGTCGCGAAACGGCTGACGGAGTTTCCATGGACGGAGAACGTGATCAACCTCGACGAGATCCTTCCCGGGATGAAGCCGGCGATCATCTGCTGGTGGATGATCGCGCTCTTCGTCCCAGCGCGATTCCTCGCCGCGATGCTCGATTTGCCGAAGCTCGGCGATCGCGATGAGGCTGTGCTGCTCTTCACGAGCGGCAGTGCAGGCGCGCCAAAGGGCGTCCCGTTAAGTCATCGCAACATCCTCGGCAACGTCTCGCAATTCGCCGTCCTGCTCGACCTTCGCCGCGACGAGCTGGTGCTCGCATCGCTGCCATTTTTCCACAGCTTCGGCTGCACGGTGACGCTTTGGTTTCCGGTGATCGAGGGCGTGCGGATCGTGACCTACCCAAGCCCGCTCGAAGCAGCGAAAAATGCCGCGTTGATCGAGCGCTACGGCGTCACGGTGATGTTCGCAACGCCGACGTTCCTCCGCGCCTACTTGCGCAAGGCCGAAGCGAACGAACTGCGCAGCCTTCGCATCACCATCACGGGTGCGGAGAAACTGCCTAACGAATTAGGGAGTGCCTTCGAAGCCCGCTTTGGGAAGAAGGTCTACGAA
>JALZAD010000391.1 GCA_030948555.1 Verrucomicrobiota bacterium
GCGAAAGCTGTTGAAACACGCGCGCATCTCACGCCGGAACAGCGTCAGCTCGCGGCCGAAGTGCAGGAAGTCGAAGCGGCTGCGCCTCCGACCGGCGCACCGCCGACGCGCGCGAACGAACTCTGGCGGCGTAAGCGGATCGAGCGAATTCTCGGTTTCGGCGCAACGAGTCCGAGCGGCGGATTCGGCGGCGGCAGCTAGCGAGTTCGCTTCGCGTCAGTCGTTCAGCGACGTGCCCGCCGGCATCTTCGGCGGTGGCGCATCGATGCGGCTGTGGCGTCGGCTGTAGGTGAAGTAGAAGACGAAGCCGATCAGTAACCAGACGATCAGCCGCATCCAGTTTGTCCAACCAAGGCCGAAGATCATCGCGCCGCAGACGATGATCCCGAGCGTGGCGACGACCGGAAGAGCCGGGACGCGGAACGCGCGCGGAATATCCGGACGCTTGCGGCGCATGATCCAGGTTCCGGCGCAGACGAGAATGAATGCGAAAAGCGTACCGATGCTCGTCATCTCTCCGACGATGTCTTCCGGGATGAAGGCCGCGAAGATGCCGGTGAAGACGAAGAAGAGCATGTTCGACTTATAAGGTGTCTTAAAGCGCGGATGTACTTCGGAGAACGTCTTCGGCACGAGACCGTCGCGACTCATTGAGTAGAAGACGCGCGATTGGCCGAGCAGCATGACGAGAATGACCGATGAAAAGCCCGCGAGGATGGCCACGGTGACTGACTTCGAGAGCCATTCGTAGCCCGGCATGTAGGTGGTGATCGCGTAGGCCACGGATGCTTCGCGGCCCTGCGAACGAAAATCTTCAACCGTCGCGAGACCGCTGAGCACGTAGGAAAAGAGGACGTAAAGAACGGTGCAGACGACGAGCGAACCAAGGATGCCGATCGGCATGTCGCGCCCGGGATTTCGCGCTTCCTGCGCTGCGGTCGAGACGGCATCGAAGCCGATGTAAGCGAAGAACACGACGCCAGCCGCGCCGAGGATTCCCAGGATTCCGCCGTAGGCGTGCGTAATCCCATTGGGCGTGACGTAGGTCGTCGCTGCTGGAATGAGCGGCGTGTGATTCACCGGATTGATGAAGTGCCAGCCGATTGCGATCACGAGCAGCACGATCGCGACTTTCACGACAACGATGACGCCGTTGACCATGGCGGATTCCTTCGTGCCGCGAATGAGAAGCAGCGTGAGCAGAAAGAGGATGAGGATGGCCGGCAGGTTGATGACGCCGTGCACGCCGCTGACGAGATCATGCTCGAACGGCGAGTGCGCCCATTGGTAAGGAATCTTCACTCCGAACCAGTCGAGCACGCGATTGAAGTACTCGCTCCACGCGATCGCGACGGTGGCTGCGCCGACCGCATATTCGAGGATCAAATCCCACCCGATGATCCACGCGACGAACTCGCCCATCGTCGCGTAGGAATAAGTGTAGGCGCTGCCCGCGACAGGAATCATCGAGGCGAACTCCGCGTAGCAGAGACCGGCAAACGCGCAGCCGATACCGGCCACGATGAACGCGAGCACAACCGATGGACCCGCACGATCCGCGATGGCCGCAGCGGTGCGGACGAACAAACCCGCGCCGATGATCGCGCCGATGCCGAGGGCGACCAGGTTTACCGGACCGAGCGTGCGCTTGAGCGTGTGCTCTCCGGTTTCGCGCGACTCTGCCATGAGCAGGTCGAGAGGCTTTTTTGCGAACATGCTGGCCATTGAATAGTCCTCCTTACAGATCAAGCGCGTGTGCGCCGTTGTTTCGGTTTCGAAGTGTCTCGCGGCTGTCTAACGAGTCTGCGCGGCGTCCGATTTCCTCCAGAGGAAATAGACCGGCACACCGGCCAACACGATGACGAGCCCCGGCCATGTCGTGGCCGTTTGATAGATGAAAAGCACAACGAGAATGATGCTTGCGCCGATGATGTAGAGAGCAGGGATGATCGGATATCCGAACGCCTTGTAAGGCCGCTCGGCATCGGGCCGTTTCTTCCGCAGCACGAAGATGCCGAGGATAGTCAGGATGTAGAAGATGAGCGCGGCGGAGATGACGTAATCGAGCAGGTTGCCGTAGAGATTGCCGTAGCCGGTCACTGCGCCGGTTGCGTCCGTTTTCACCACTCGCGGCAAAACGAGAACACCGGCCCAGATCCCTTGAATGATGAGGCCCCACGATGGGACGTGCTTCCCGTTCAGCTCGCCCACGCGGCGGAAGAACAGGCCGTCACGCGCCATCGCGTAGTAGGCGCGTGCACCGGCCAGGATGAGTCCGTTGTTGCAACCAAAGGTCGAGATCATGATCGCGACTGCCATGATCGTCGCGCCGAGTCCCGGGAAGATGATGTTCGCCGTTTCCGAGGCGATGCGATCGCTCGGTGCATTCTGGATTCCGTCCCACGACAGCGCGGAGAGATACGCGATGTTTGCGAGGAGGTAGAGCGTGATGACGAGGATCGTGCCGAGCGCGAGTGAGAGCGGCACGTTGCGGCGCGGGTTCTTCACTTCGCCCGCAGTGAAGGTGATGTTGTTCCAGGCATCGGCGGAGAAGAGCGAGTTGGTCTGCGCCACGCAGACGGCAACGAAAAGCCCGAAGGCGGTCGCAGCCGTGAGTCCGGCGCCGACGTCCTGGAGATTTCCGCGCAGCGTCCAGAAGTCGGCGAAGTTGGTCGACGCCGCGCCCGAACGAATGCCGACGATGATGCCGAGAAGGATCAACGCAATCAGCGCGCCGGTTTTGGCGGTCGTAAAGACATTCTGTACGAGCTTGCCGAGCTTCAGCCCGCGCGTGTTCATGAACGTGAGCAGCGCGATCATCAGCAGCCCGACGAGCTGCGCGGTTGAAAGCGACAAGGCGTAGCCGCCGAGACGCACCGGCGCGATCAGGTAATTCGATTCCGAAACCCACGGAACGAGCACACCCATGAAGCGCGCAAATCCCACCGCGACCGCCGCGATCGTGCCGGTCTGGATGACGAGGAACAGCGTCCATCCATAAAGAAATCCCCAGAGCGGCGAGAACGCTTCGCGCAGGTAAACATACTGCC
>JALZAD010000404.1 GCA_030948555.1 Verrucomicrobiota bacterium
TGCAACGACCGCGACAATTAACTCACCCGTCTCAGCGAGCTCGGCGGTTTTGCTGATGCTCGTCGCAATCGGTTCCCACTCGCCGTAGGCGTTCTCGAATTCTGCGAACGCCAGCGCAGCGACGCGATTCACGTCATCCGCATCGGACGATTGGAAGTCGCGAATTTCGAAGTGGCTCAATAGATCTCGACCGGAGAACGCGCGCCGTCTTCCGGGCTGCGTTCCGCGGCGCGTTCTTCCCCGAGCGTGGCGACGCGCAGATCCCAAACTTCGGCGTCGGCCGCGCGGAATGCTTCTTCCGTGAAGGCATCGGGCGGGACGAGCTTCTTCTTGAATGAAGCAACGCTCGCGAGGGCGCGGTCGAGTTGCGCAACGGGCAGCTTCTCGAGCACCTCGCGCGCGGTGCCGATTTGATCAACGCGATGGCAAATCATCGCGAGGTCGTTACCCGCTCCGATGGCCAGGCGGATCGTCTCTTCGAGTCCGTACTCGTTGTAGATCGCGCCCATGTCGAGGTCGTCGGTCATGACTAATCCGTCGAAGCCAAGATCGTTGCGCAGCAGTTCGGCCACGACGCGCGGCGAGAGCGATGCCGGTAGCTTCTCGGGCTCGAAACACGGATACCAGCCGTGGCCGATCATCATGCTGTCGACGCGATCCGCGAAGGCACGGAAGACCGCGAGCTCATTCTGCTCGAGTTCTTCCCGAGTGCGGTCGATGCGCGGCAATTCGTGGTGGGCGTCGAGAGGCGCCGCGGAATAGCCCGGGAAATGTTTGCCGCAGCTCCTGATCGCCTGCTCTCGCAGCGCTTCATTGAATGCACCAGCCAGTCTAACGACTTCGTCGACATCGCGTCCGTAGCAACGGCCGCGGAGCGAATTGTCGGCCTCGTCATCGAAAGAGATATCCAGCACCGGGCAGAGATCGAGATTGAAGCCGAAGAGTCGCAGCAAACGACCGGTAATCTGGCCGTGGCGCCTAACGAGTGCTTCGTCGCCTTTGTCGCGAAGCTGCTGCGCGTTCGGTGGCTCGTTGCCGATCAGGCGCAGGCGCGAAACACGGCCGCCTTCCTGGTCGATTGTGATAATCGGCTCCACCGCGCTCAGCTCGCGGAGGTCGTCGATCAAGCGCCGAAGCTGCGTCGCGCTTTTGATGTTGCGGCCGAAAAGGATGAAGCCGCCTGGCTGCACGCGACGGAAAAGCGCAGCCGTTTCCGAGTCGATCTCTGTGCCTGGAACGCCGGTGAGGAGAAGCTGGCCAACATGGTCGGACTGCACGCGCTGACGTTAGAACGCTCAGCAAATCGCGCCACCGTCATTCCGAGTGGAGCGCAGCGAAATCGAGGAACCCCGTGGCATGGCGCTCGGTGTGGCCACGGGGTCCCTCGACTTCGCTCGGGATGACTGCTTTTGTGCACGCGAGTGAAGAAGATCGGGATCTACGGCGGCACGTTTGACCCGATTCACCACGCGCACCTCATCCTCGCGCGGCAGGCTTTGGAGGAACTTGAGCTCGAGCGCGTCATCTTCGTGCCGGCTGCGATCTCGCCGCACAAACTCGGCGCTGCGCCCACCGATGCGTCCGCGCGCGTGCAAATGATCGCGGCCGCGATTCAGCGGGAGCCGCGTTTCGCGTTGGACGATCTGGAACTGCACCGGCCGCCGCCTTCCTACACGATCGACACCGTCGAAGAGTTCCGCCGCCGCTTTCCGCAGGACGAGATCTACTACCTCGTCGGTTCCGATAACCTAGCGGGCCTGCCGACGTGGCATCGCTTTGCGGAGCTGGAAAAGCTCGTTCGCTTCGTCATTCTCGATCGCGGAAATGTCGCTTCGCAGAGCGCGCATCTGACGGTGCGGCGGTTGGTGGATATTTCCGCGACGGAGATCAGAAACAGGGTTGCGAGCGGTCGCTCAGTCCGGTATCTCGTACCGCAAGCGGTCGCGGAGATCATCGAGCGGCGCGCGCTTTACCTGGAGCCGGAGCCATCACCTCAGAAGAACTAGCGAAAACCTGCGCCGAACTCGCCTCGAACAAAAAGGCCGAGGACATCGTGGTGCTCGACCTGCGCGACATCTCCACCTTCACCGACTTCTTCGTCATCTGCTCGGCCGCCTCCGAGCCGCAGATCAAAGCGATCGCGGGCGAAATCGAGACGCAATTAAAACAGAACCACACGACGCGACCGGTGGCTGTCGATGGCTTTCCCGCCAGCCAGTGGATCGTACTCGATTACATGCAGGTGATCGTGCACGTCTTCCACGCGGAGAAGCGCGACTTCTACAGCCTCGAAGATCTTTGGGGCGACGCGCCGCGGCTTGAGTGGCAGGCCGCCGCCTGAGGCGCGAGTTACTTCGGCTTCGCGGTCGGTGAAGCTTTCGCTGCTGGTGAAGCCTTCGCATCAGCAGGCTTCGCCTGAACAGGCGAAGTCACTGCACCTGCCGCAGGACTCGCTGCCGGGCGATCAGGATCAGCGCCCTGCGCACCTTCCGGCGCGGTCGGCGGCTTGATCGCGACGAGCTCGACGTCGAAAATCAAGGTCTCGTTAGGCCCGATATCCTGGCCAGCGCCGCGTTCGCCATAGGCGAGGGCAGCCGGGATGAAGAGCTGATATTTGGACCCGACCTTCATCATCTGGAGCGCTTCGGTCCAGCCCTTGATCACGCGATTGACCGGAAACGTCGCGGGTTCGTTGCGCTTGTAAGAACTGTCGAATTCCTTGCCGTCGATCGTCGTGCCGCGGTAGTTCGTCACCACCGTGTCGGTGTCTTTCGGCGATGGACCGTTGCCTTCCGTGAGCACCTTGTATTGCAATCCGCTGGCGGTCGTCTTCACGCCTTCCTTGCTCTTGTTCTCCTCGAGAAACTTCTGGCCCTTCTCGAGATTGGTCGCGGCTGATTCCTTGGTGCGCTGCGCTTGTTTCTCCATCATCGTTTTCGAATAAGCGGTCATCGTGGCGCGGACTTCCTCTTCACTCATGGCCGGCTTCGCGCCGCTCATCCCGTCCTTCAAGCCACGCATCAGAACATCCATGTCGACGTCCATGTATTGCTTCTTGAAAGTGGAACCGATATCGAGGCCGATGCTGTAGCTGACTTTTTCCCGGTCGTCTTTGAGTTGCGTCGCTTGCTGTGCGACCGCAGCGGTGGCCACGATGGTTCCGAGAAGAAGAATGCAAATTTGTTTCATGAGAATACCTAACGAATTACGCGCGCCGGAAGGGATCCGAAACGCTGCGGAAGGCGGCACGTTATCGGCGAAAGCCGGAGCGTCAAGGTGCGCGGCCCGTCTGGCGCGCGCGCTGGTTGTCGCGTGCGCGCTCGGCGCGGCGAGTCTCGCGGGTGCGATCGATGTTTCGCATGCCGACGCGATGCGGATCGGCCGAAAGATCTGGCAGAACGAGTGCGCCGGCACGGTCTCCGGGCTGACCTCTTGGAATTCGGGCGAGAACTTTGCCTCGCTGGGGATCGGTCACTTCATCTGGTACCCGAAAGGCGTGCGCGGGCCGTTCGAGGAAAGCTTTCCGGATCTGGTGCGATTTGCCGCGAGCAGGAATGCGAAATTGCCGCAGGTCGTGATCGCGAACCGCGATAGCGGGTGTCCTTGGAGTTCACGCGCAGAGTTCCTCGCTGCTACCGACTCGCCGCCGATGACCGAACTGCGGCGCTTCCTCGCTGCCACGGTTGACCTGCAGGCCGAGTTCCTGGTGGAGCGATTGCAGCACGCGTTGCCCAAGTTGCTCGCCGAAGCCTCGCCCGCCGCACGCGCGAATGTCGAACGGCAATTCGCGCGCGTGGCGACTTCACCGCAGGGTTGCTACGCGCTGATCGATTACGTGAATTTCAAAGGCGAAGGTGTCCTGGACACGGAACGCTACGGCGGTCAAGGATGGGGGCTCTTGCAGGTGCTCGAAGGTATGACAGGAACTGGAGACGGCCCGCCTGCCGCGCAGGAGTTTGCCCGATCCGCTCGCTCGGTGCTTACGCGACGCGTGAAGAACTCGCCGCCCGATCGAAAAGAATCGCTCTGGCTCGCGGGTTGGTTGCAGCGCGTCGCCAGCTACACACATTAGGAGCCCGTGATCCGCACTGCCCTGCGCCTTTCCCTTGGCGTCCTCTTAGTCCTCCTGCTGTCCGACGGAACTCAGGCGCAAATCCCGCGTCGATCGCCTGCTCCTCCGGCGATCGGCGGGCGCCCACAGGTGCAGCCGATTCGTGCGCCCGGAACAACCGCGCCCATGTCCGGGCAGCCGATGCGGAAACCCGCAGAGCTGATCAACCGCCAACCGCCGATCGTGATCAACAAAGGTGTCTACGACAGCCTCAGTTCCGACGAAGCCCGCGTCGTCGTTTCGCTCTCGAAGCAGCGCGCGTATCTACTCAAAGGCGAGCAGCTCGCAATCGATTCGCCGATTTCATCTGGCAAACGCGCCGGCATGACGAGGAGCGGCCACTTCTCTGTCCTCGAGAAGGACAAGGATCATCGCTCGAGCGTCTACGGCGATTTCAAAGACAGCTCCGGACGGACGGTGCGAAGTGGCGTGAGCACACGAATCGATTCTGCGCCGAGTGGAACGCACTTCGAAGGCGCGCCAATGTTGTGGTTCATGCGGCTCACGGGCGATGGCGTCGGGATGCACATTGGAATTCTGCCGGGCTATCCGGCATCGCACGGCTGCATCCGCATGCCTCCGCAAGGCGCCGAGATGTTCTACGCCAAGGTGAAAATCGGCACACCGGTGACGGTGTCGTCCGACTAAACTTCCGCAGCGTGCACCTGCTCGGCGACGAGCCGTTCACGCAAGAGCTCAAGGGCGGTTTCAGTCACGAGCTGTTTGAAGCTTTGCCGATCGGTCAGAAAACGCCGCCGCTGCACTGAGGTTTCGCCGTCAGCGGAAGCGAGCGCAATGTAGACCGTGCCCAGCGGCTTCTCTTCGGAGCCGCCGTCTGGCCCAGCGATCCCTGTGGTCGCGAGCGCATAATCAGCGCCTGTTTTCCGGATCGCGCCTTCAGCCATGCGTGCGGCAACGATTTCGCTCACCGCGCCAAACTTCTCGATGTCACTCATCCACACGCCAAGCGCAGAGGCTTTCGCGCTGTTCGCGTAGGTGACGAATCCCGCGAGGAAAATGGCCGATGCGCCGGGTACGTTCGTGACGCGGTTCGCCAGCGCGCCGCCGGTGCAGGACTCCGCGATGGCGAGCTTCTTGTTCGCGTCGCGCAACATGCGCACGAGCACGTCCTCGAGGTTCTCGTCTTCCATCGTGTAAAGCTGCGCGCCGAACGCCTCTTTGATGATGACCTCAGCCGCGTCCAAGGAAGCCGCTGGCCCGAGCACGCGCACATCGACTTCACCGGGCCGCGCGCAATAACCAAGCTCCACGCCTTCAAGCGCCAGCAACTGCGGCCCAACCGCCGCTTCCACGACCGACTCTCCGACACACGCGATGCGGAACGTGCGCGCCTCAGGCGCTGCCTTGCCGTGATTGATCTCGACGAGCAGCGGCAGCACCGAGCGGCGGAACATAGGTTCCAATTCGCGCGGCGGTCCCGGCAGAAGAAAGAGGTGCTGCGTCCGCTTGCCGGACTTCTTCTTCAGATACAATCCCGGGGCGGTGCCATTCGCATTGGCCAGGACTTGCGCGCCTTCCGGCACATCCGCCTGGCGCAAAATGCGATCCGTCATGGGAAAGCCGCGCGTCCGCAAACGCAGTTTTATCGCG
>JALZAD010000046.1 GCA_030948555.1 Verrucomicrobiota bacterium
TCGAAACCGGCCCCTCCGATTGCTCAGGCGCGACAAACCCCGGCGTTCCGAAAGTCGTCAGCGTCTGGGTCAGATTGCTGTCGTCGTCGAGGATTTTGGCGAGACCGAAGTCGCTCACCATCGGTTCGCCGCGGCTGTCGAGCAGGATGTTCCCCGGCTGGATATCGCGATGCAAAATTCCGCGGCCATGCGCGTACTCGATCGCCTGCGCGACCTTAGTCATCAGGCGAACGCAAGCACGCGGATCGCTGCGCAACGCCCCGCCGACATCGCGCAAGCTCCCGCCGGTCGCGTACTTCATGCTGAAGAACGGGACGCCTTCGTCGGTTTCGCCGACCTCGTAGATCGGCACGATGTTCGGGTGGTCGAGGCTCGCTGCGGCTTCCGCTTCACGGCGAAAACGCTGCAGCCGCTCGTGCGAATCAGCGTGCTCTCCGAGCGCCCGTTTCAAAGCCACGATGCGTCGCGAATGACGTTGCCGCGCGCGATAGATCACTCCCATGCCGCCGCGGCCGATCTGCCCGAGGATCTGGTAGTTCCCGAGCGTCCAATGCTGGTCCGGCACTTGAGCCTCGCGCAGCACCGCCTCGAATGCATCGGCGGATGCTTCGCCTTGATCGTTGGTCGCGCCTTGCAGGAGGCAGGTCACGCAGGTTCCGCGCGCGACCACGGTTGTCCCACCGCAATGCGGGCAGGTGCTCGGTGTATCGAGCACGCTGGCGGTTGAATCCGAAATTCCGGGGAGAGGCGCGACCATCAACGTTCCGCTTGTGCTGCGAGCGCTGCACACAGATGACGTATCTCGTCATCGATTTCCGCTGGATCGGCGACGGTGCGCGAAATCTCATCGCGCAGCAGCCAGCGGTAGCGCTTCCGCAGGTTGTGCAATTGTCGTTTCACGGCCGCCTCCTCGACGCCAAGCGCGGATGCCAGCTCCGCGTAGGACATGTCGGCGCGATCGGTCGCGAGGTGCGGACTCAGCGTCTCGTAAAGACGAAGCCGCCCGCGCTGCTGACATTCTTCACAAAGGCGCCGCAACGCCTGCTCCACCACGGTCGCGGCCCAGCGCAAATCGTAGAGCCGGTCGGGATCCATCTCCTCCAGGGTTTGCGCGGAGATCGACAACTGCGATGGCGCCTCCGCCATCCAGTCGTCCCAGGAGACGAACTGCATGCCGCCGCCACGTTTGCGTGCGGTCCGTTTTTCGTGCGCGTCGTTGAGGAAATTCTTGAGTGACTTCAGGAGCAGCGAACGAAAGCGTCCCCGCGCGCGGTCCGCGTTGCGCAGCCAGTCCGTCTCGAGAATTTTCGTGAAGAAATCCTGCGTCAGGTCCTGCGCGTCTTCGACGGAGAAGCCGCGGCGAAAGGTGTAGAGAAAGATCGGGCGCCAATATGTGCGGCAGAGTTGTTGCAGCGCGCGCTGCTGTTTCTGTTCGTCGCTTTGCGGCGTGCTGCTGAGCAGAATCAGGCTCCACCGCGTAGTGGAAAAATCGGCTTGGCTACCGCATGCATTGCCGAGGTCCACGTTCACGAGCGCATATGCTGTTGAGGCGCGGTTTTATAGACAAGCGTGAAAACCGTCCAGTCGTAATTCGCCGCGCGCCCCTCATGGCATGTCCTCCAGCTCGCCGAGCATCTCCTTCTGCAATTCGCGGCGCGCAGATTTCTTGATCGCCCGCCGTTCAGCCGCGACCCCCTGCTTCTCCGCTTCGCGCTCGCGGCGCGTGCGTGGCCGATTCGGATCCTCGGCGATGTGCTGAATCTTCGGCTTGTTCGCTCCGACCTTCGGCTCTTTCGGGCTCGCGTACGGGTCCATCCCCATCAATCTAGCTCCGTGCGAATCCCTGATTTCTGGTCCGCGTCCGCGCGGCTGTGAGCGCGCACATCTTCGGCGGCAGACGCGAAACCGCTACGGCGCGGTCGCGGAAGCTTTCGCCACCACGTCGCTCGTCAGGTCAGGAACGTCGCGCGACGCGACCACGGCGGGGACCTGGGCCAGCGTTTTGCCGCTCGTGTCGAGCACCGCGTTGAAGTTGCCCGCTGTGGCAATATCACTCAGCGCAGAAGTGATCCTGTTCAAAACCTCGCGACGTTTTCCTTCGATCAGCTTCCCAAGTTCCTGCTGCTTCAGCATCCGTCCTTCGGGCGTGCCGGCTCCGGTTTCGGTCTCCGCGCGCTTAACCGCTTCCTGGATTTCGGTCTCCGCTTTTTGGCCATCCGGCACGCTGCGGTATGCCCGCTCGATATCGATCACACCGAACCGCAGCCCGGCGGACGAAACGCCGCTCATGTTCTCCGCTGCTTTCGCGTTGCCGTTCATGACGGTGGTCAGATCGGCAGATAAATCAGGGATGTCTTTCGACCAGACGAGCACGCGCACACCGGCGATGCCGGTGCCGGTGGAGTCGAGCACGAGACCAACCTTTTCGTTATCCAGCTTGGTGAGAGTCGAAGCCATGTCGGCGAGAATCGGCTGTCCCATCCTGACGATGTGCTGCTGCACCTCCGCCGCTTTCTTGCTGCGGAATTCGTTCAGCTCGCCTTCCATGATTTTGACCTTTGCGGTCTGCCTGTCCTTCTCCGCGCCGCTCAGCGAATCGAGTTTCGACTGCTCTTCTTTCAAGGCGGCGCTCCGCTGGTCGTTTTCGGTCCGCGCTGCGGTGCGCGCCGCATTGAGTTTCTCCTCCGCGTCTTTCGTGCGCTGCAATTGCGTGAAGACCTTGTTCATGTCGACGAGCGCGACCTTCACTCCGCGGGCCGAGTTCACGCTGCCGGAATCCTTCCCGTCGAGCGCGCTGGCAATGCGAGACGTCAGGTCCGCGCCACCGGGAAAGCGCATCACGAATGGCACTCCGCTCATGGTGTTCGCGCTCACATCGAACAGCACGTTCACCGAGTTCCCGAGACGTCCGACCGCGCCCCGGATGTCAGCGATCATCGGCTCGCGCATCGCGGCCGTTTTCTGCTGCACTTCCGCTTCCTTCTGCTGCCGGTACTGATTGATCTCGCCCTCGCGCGTTTTCAGGACGTTTGTCTTTTCGTCGCGCTCGCGAACGGCGTCTGCCTTCGCAGGATCGCCGTCTTTCATGCCTGCGATGCGCTGGTTTAAGGGCGCGAGCTCGGCATCGAGCTTTTGATAATCAGCGATCCGCGACTGGTATTCCTTCTGCGTTGCTGTCTTCTCCTCCTCGAGCTTGGTCTGTGCGGCTTTAAGCGACTCGTTGTTCTTCAGGAGTTGCTCCAAACTGATAAAGCCGAAGCCGGGATCACGACCCGGTGCAGATTTACCGGAGTCGTCTTTCGCCGCGGCTTTCGGCGTCGGCGAAGCAGCAGCACTGGCTTTGTTCATAGAAGAAAAGCAGAGGAGGGCGGTGATAAGAAAAGGGATGCGCGTCATGCGAGGAGAAGGGGAGTAGGGCGGTTCGTTGAGCGAGCGGTGGGTCCGCGCGCGAGGAGCGATGCTAAGGGAGCGGTAAGCGCGGGGCAAGGCGCTAGGTCGCAGGGGTCGCGGCCGGCGCAGTGGCCGGTTTCTTCTTCGCGGCAGCAGCGGCAGCGAGAGTTGCGTCAACCGCGCTGGCTTCCGTCGGATGGATGTCGTGGTAGTACTCGTTAGACTTGGCCAGCTCCGGCTTCTTCATGAGCAGCGCGTCAAAGCGTTCGCGTTTACTCAGCTCATAAACCTTGTCCATCTTGATCGCTTCGAACGGGCAGACCTCGACGCAGATCTGGCAGCTCATGCAGACGGAGATGTCGATGTCGAAGGTCGCGGGATAGAATTGCGGCTTACCGATGTAGTCCGGCTTCTTGTCCTTGCTCTTAACGATGTAGATGCACTGCGGCGGACATTCCTTCTCGCAAATCTGGCAGGCCACGCAGCGCAAGCCGTCGTGCGGATTCTGTCCGTCGAAAACAAGAAACGGGAAGTTGCGGTAGTTCTCCGGGAGCTTCCGCTTTTCCTCCGGATACTGAATGGTCGTTAGGCGGTCCTTTTCGAAATAGCTGCCGACGAAGTTCCGCCCCGTCACCAGCATGCCTTTGAGAACTCCAGTGCCGATCATCGATCTACTTCCCCCATGACGATATCCACGCTCCCGAGGATCACCATTACATCAGCCACAACGTGCCCGAGACACATGTCTTCGAGCACGGTTAAGTTGATGAAACTCGGTGGGCGCACGCGATAGCGATATGGAGCTGGTCCGCCGTCGCTGATCAAATAAAAACCCAGCTCGCCTTTTGGTCCTTCGATCCTTCCGTAAGCTTCGCCGATCGGAGGTTTGAAGGCGCGGATCTTCACCTTCGGGTTCATCACAGGTCCCGGCGGGATCGCCGCGAATGCCTGCTGCAGGATGCTGATCGTCTCCCGAATTTCGAGCACACGGATCATGAGCCGATCGTAAACGTCGCCGTGATCGCCCAGCGGAATGCGGAACTTGAAGCGCGGGTAATAGCCGTAGCCGTCGACTTTGCGGATGTCGTAGTTCACGCCGCTCGCGCGCAGCATTGGCCCGGTGATGCCTGCATTCACGGCAAGCTCGGCGGACAACTTGCCGATGCCCTGGGTGCGCACGATCACGATTTCGTTGCCCGTGATCAGCTTCTCGAATTCATCGAGGAAGCGCGGGAACTGGTCGACGATCTCCTTCGCGGCCGCGAGCCAGTCAGCGCCTGCGTCCACCCGGCAACCGCCGAAGCGCATGTAGTCGCACATCATGCGCGAACCGGTGAGCGACTCGAATAGGTCGAGGATCTTCTCGCGTTCGCGGAAGGCATACATCAGCGGCGTGCCCCACGCGCCCATGTCGCTGAGCAGGAAGCCGAGGAGCGACGTGTGGTTTTGCAGACGCGTGAGCTCAGCCAGGATGACGCGCAGGTATTCCGCGCGCTCAGGCACTTCGATCCCGGCGAGTTTTTCGACTGCGAGCGCGTAGCCCCAGTTGTTCGAAAGCGACGCGAAATAATCGAGCCGATCGGTGTAAGGCATCGTGCCGAGGTAACTCGTGCGCTCGCCGATCTGCTCGTGGTTGCGATGCAGATAACCGAAGACCGGCTTGAGCTTGGTCACGATCTCGCCGTCGAGCGCGACGTTCATGCGGAAGACGCCGTGGGTGGACGGATGCTGCGGGCCCATCGAAACCTCGAGCAACTCGCCTTCGAGGCGCGAGCTCATGATTCGCGGCGGCGCTTCTGCGAGCTCGTGAAAACCGACTGCGCTCATTGCTGTCCCCACGTTGTCATCCTGAGTCGCGCAGACGGCGAAGGATCTCTCGCATCAGCACCAGTGCGGATGGGCCGTTGTAGCTTCTTTGGAAGATGTTTCGCTTCGCTCAACATGACGAAGCCTAGGAGGGTGTAAGGGTCTCCACCACCGCCGGCCGCTCCGGATAATGCTCCTTCGCGCGCTCCAGCACTTCATCGTGCGGCGTCGGCTCATATTCAAAATCATCCGGCGGCACGTAGTCCTTCCGCATCGGATGATCGGTAAATTCATCCCACATCAGGATGCGCCGCAGATCGGGATGTCCGTCGAACTGGATGCCGTGGAGATCGTAAATCTCGCGCTCTTGTAACTCTGCGCTACGCCACACAGGCGTGAGCGACGGCAGATGCACCGCATCCGTGCGATTCGCGGTGCGCATGCGGATGATCACCGGCCCGTGCTTCAGCGCGATGGAAAACAGATGATAAACGGCCTCGAGGTAGCCGGGAAAACTCTGCTCTTCGGTTTGCGCGATCTCCTTCTCCACGCCGTCGACGATCTGCTTCACCTTGACCGTCTTCTTCACCACCCGATCGAGCCAATCAACGCCGGTCACGTTCGAGCAGAAGTCGAGACGCAGCGCCGGATCGTCGTGCAGAAAGCGCGCGACGCGCAATGCGTGTTCGTCGCTGAGCAAGAGCGATGGCTGATTGGCCGGGCCCGGATTCGGGATGATTTCGATCTGCGCGCCGGGCACCGCTTCCTCCGCGCGCGCCTTGATCTCCTCGACGGAAAGCATTCGTTAGGCGCGCTCGACGGCGGGCGGGCGGAACAGGTCCGGATTGGCGGGCGGCTGGAGATCATGTTCGCCGAACGCGGGCACCGGGAACTCGCTCGGACGCGACTTCGTCAGATGCTCGGCCTTGCCTGCGCCGGTCAGTTGTTGCTCGTCGATCTTGCGCTGCAATTCCATGAAGGCGTGGAGCAGCGCCTCCGGGCGCGGCGGGCAGCCGGGAATGTAAACATCGACGGGAATGTAGCGGTCGATTCCCTTGAGCACGTTGTAGCCCTGCTTGAACGGGCCGCCGGAAATCGCGCACGCCCCCATCGCGATGACATACTTCGGATCGGGCATCTGGTTGTAGAGCCGGACGACTTGTGGCGCCATTTTCTTCGTCACGGTGCCGGCGACGATCATGAGATCAGCCTGGCGCGGCGATGGCCGGAAAACTTCGCCGCCGAAACGCGCAAGGTCATAACGTGAAGCCGCCGCGCAGATCATCTCGATCGCGCAACAGGCGAGCCCGAATTGCAAAGGCCAGATCGAATTCTTTCGGCCCCAGTTGTAGACCTCCTGTAACGACGTCACCCAGACGCCCTGTTTTTGCAGCTCGTTTCGCAGCCCCTCGTCCGCCCCGTCGCTCATCGTGCCCAATTTAAACAACCTTTGCCCCAGGCCCAAACGAGACCTTCGAGAAGGAGCAACAAAAAGACGAGGATCGCGATGAACGCGCCGACCGGCAGATGCGTGAAGGCGACCGCGAATGGGACGAGGAAGATCGCCTCGACATCGAAGACCAGGAAGATGATCGCGTAGAGATAATACTGCGATCGGAATTGGATTTGCGCTTCGCCTAACGACTCCACGCCGCATTCGTAGGTGGCGTTTTTGTCCGCGCCGGGCTTCGGCGGCTGGAAGAATCTTCGCCACATCCATGCGAGCGCCAGCGGCATGAGCGGAAACACCGCGGCAACGCCGATGAAGATGATGAGGAAGAAATATGGATCAGGGCTGGTCATTCAGAAGATGCACTAGCCACGGATGGACACGGATTCGAAGCGAAGCGGCCCTCTGTCATCCGTGTTTGATCCGTGTAAATCCGTGGCAAAAAAGCATCACACGACGCCCTGGTCCATCATCGCGTTCGCCACTTTAAGGAACCCCGCGATGTTCGCGCCGTTCACGTAATTGCCCGGCGTGCCGTATTTTTCCGCCGTGCGATAACAGACCTCGTGGATCGTCTTCATGATATTGAAGAGGCGATTGTCGACCTCTTCGCGCGTCCACGAAAGACGCATCGAATTCTGCGCCATCTCCAATCCTGAAGTCGCGACGCCGCCGGCGTTCGCCGCTTTGCCCGGTCCATAGAGAATGCCGGCTTCGAGGAACTGGTTCACGCCCTCGATCATCGTCGGCATGTTCGCGCCTTCGCTCACCACGTAGACGCCGTTCCGCAACAGGTTCGCCGCATCCGTGCCGTTGATTTCGTTCTGGGTCGCGCTCGGAAAGGCGCACTCCGCTTTGTGATTCCAGAGCGGGTTGTGATCAGCCGAGCGGTCGAGCGGCGTAAAGACCGCGCCTTTGAATTTGTCCGCGTATTCTGCGATGCGGCCGCGCCGGTTGTTCTTCAGCTCCATGACGAAGGCGAGCTTCTCGCGATCGATTCCCGCCTCGTCGAAGATGTAACCGCTCGAATCCGACAGCGTAACCGCCTTCGCGCCTAACGAGATCAATTTGTCGACCGTGTATTGCGCGACATTCCCGCTGCCCGAGACAAGGCACGTCTTGCCCGCGAGCTCTTCCTTGCGCGTCTTCAACATCTCCGCTGCGAAGTAGACGGCGCCATAGCCAGTCGCCTCCGGGCGGATAACCGAACCGCCCCAGGTCAACCCTTTCCCCGTGAGCACGCCGGTGAATTCATTCGTTAGGCGCTTGTACATCCCGAAGAGAAATCCGATCTCGCGCGCACCAACACCGATATCGCCTGCGGGCACGTCCGTGTTCGGACCGATGTGTCGCGCCAGCGCGCACATGAACGCCTGACAAAAGCGCATCACTTCGCTGTCGCTCTTCCCGTGCGGATCGAAATCCGACCCGCCCTTGCCGCCGCCCATCGGCAGAGTCGTTAGCGCATTCTTAAACACCTGCTCAAAGGCGAGGAACTTCAGGATCCCAAGATTGACCGACTTGTGAAAACGCAGCCCGCCTTTGTATGGCCCGATCGCGCTGTTCATCTGCACCCGAAACCCGCGATTCACATGCAGCTCGCCCGCGTCATCCTGCCACGGCACGCGAAAGATGATCACGCGCTCCGGCTCAATGATGCGCTCGATGATCTTCGCTTTGCGATACTCCGGATGTCGCTCGAGGACGAGCGAGAGCGACTCGACGACCTCCTGCACCGCCTGGTGAAATTCCGGTTCGGCGGGGTTCTTCCGTTTTGTCTCCTCGATCAGCTCAGACGCGTAGTTTTGCACGGGTAAGGGTCGCAGAGCTATGTCTGAGCAGCCGCCGAAACAGAAGCAAAATCTTGCAGCCTGCGCGGACGAAAACGCTCGGAGATGCTTTCCTGGCGATGTAACATGAACCCGTGCAAAAAACGGCGCAAAAGTTCACCAGCTTCGCCGACGCGGAGAAGGCGGATCGTGAATTTTACCGCAAGCTGACCGGCAACGAGCGACTTCAGTTGCTGCTCGATTTGCTCAACCATGACCCTCAGCAGCGACTTAAAAGAGTTTCTCGAATTACTAAACTCGGCGCGCGTTGAGTTCGTTATTGTCGGCGCGCACAGCCTCGCCTTCCACGCGCGGCCGCGTTACACGGGCGACCTGGACATTCTCGTCGGAAACGACGAGGAAAACGCGAAACGGATTCTTGGTGTGCTCGAGCAGTTCGGATTCGCCGGGCAGTTCGAGCTAAGAGATTTTACGGAATCTGATCACGTTATTCAGCTTGGGCGCGCACCGCACCGCATTGACTTGCTGACCAGCATCAGTGGCGTGATGAACGAGGAAGCCTTCGCAACGCGGGCCGCGGCGATTCTCGACGGCATCGCGGTGCATGTATTGAGCAAGGAGGCGCTCATTCGCAACAAGCGCGCAACGGCGCGGCCGCAGGACCTCGCTGATCTCGATCTGCTCGAATCCTGAGTTTTTCTTGCTTCGCTTCTCGCCGCTCGCTTTTCTTGCGCGACGCAATGCCCGGCGAATTCCTTGACCAGATCTTCGTCCGCGCAAAAGAGTGGCTCCTTCACTTCCTCGCCGGCGCGCCGGATTGGCTGACACAGATTCTGTCGAGCCTCATCAGCATCTTGGCGGTGCTCGTCGTCTTCCTCACGCTGTTCGCCGGGATGTCGTTGTTCGAACGGAAGATCCTGGCGCGAATTCAGAACCGTTACGGCCCGAATCGCGTCGGTCCGTTCGGCCTGCTTCAGCCGCTCGCGGACGGCATCAAGATGTTGATCAAGGAAGACATCGTGCCGGCGCGTGCGGACAAGGTGATCCACTTCATTGCGCCGATTGCGATCGCGGTGCCGACCATTCTCGCGCTCGGCGTGATCCCATACGGACGTAACATGACGCCGTTCGCGATCGATGGCGGCATTCTTTTCTTCTTCGCGGTCGGCTCCGCGACGGAGCTCGCCGTCTTCATGGCTGGGTGGGGGAGTAACAACAAATTCTCCATGCTCGGCGCGATGCGCGCGATCGCGCAGATGGTCAGCTATGAGTTGCCGCTCATCGTTTCCGTTCTGCCGGTCGTCATGATAACGGGATCGCTTTCCGCGGATGCGATTGTCGCGGCGCAAGGCAACTACTCGTTAGGCGGTTTGATCCCGCATTGGTTCGTCGTGACGCCGTGGGGATTCGCCGGGTTCCTCTTGTTCTTCATCTCGGGTCTCGTCGAGTCGAACCGCACGCCGTTCGACATGCCGGAAGGCGAATCGGAGATCGTCGCGGGGCACATGACGGAATACTCCGGCTTCAAGTACGCGATCTTCTTCCTCGCGGAGTACTTCGGCATGTTCGCGACCGCCGG
>JALZAD010000053.1 GCA_030948555.1 Verrucomicrobiota bacterium
CTGCTCTGCGTTCCTGTCGCGCTGCTCGCGCGCGAATGCCGCGACGATCTCGACGAAGCGGATGGCTACACGATCCGCAGCGTGCGAGTTGAAGGACGCTGGGTTCCGTCGATCGCGCTGGGTATCGCGCCCGGTGATCGCTTCACCAACGCCGGTGTGCAGGACGCGATGCGGCGGGTGCAGCAAGCGTTGCACAGCGACGAGCGCGCGGAGTTCGAATTGCAGAATCTCGGGAGCGTAGGCGTCGTCCACATCACGCGCTGCCTCGCGGCCGAAGGACGTGAGGTCGATGTGATCATCCAGGCGCACGCGGTGCGGATCGATCTTTTTGAAGTCGGCGGAAACGTGCTGCCGGTGCCGCGTTCGGCGCTCGCGACATTCTACAACGCCGTGCCGCCGCCGATCCTCGCGTTGAATCCACGCATCGGTGCTTACCAGGACAAGCGCTACGGCTTCGCGCCGACGGCCGCGATCAACACCGGCGCATCCGTCCTGAACCACTCACGGCTCGATCTCGCTTTAGGTGGAAGGAAGTCGGTCGACGAGCCGTTCTACGATGTGGATTTCAGCATGGCGTTGCGCCATCGCGAGGTCGGCAACTTTGTCGAAGAGCTCGGTGCGACCGGAGCTTTCACGGCGAGCGAAGGACCGCGCGGTGCAAACACGTTTCGCCGCCGCGCGGGCGAGGTCGAGGGAACGGTGCGGCTGCGTCCGCGCGCGGGCCTGTTGGACTCTGTTTACATCAGCGGCGGCTACCGGTTCGCGGATGATGAATTTGGGAACGTGCGACGCACGAGCACTTCGGAACAGGCGCTCAAGCTCCGCGTCCTCGCGGAAGGTCGTGCAGGCGGTGGTTTTCTCCGCGCAGCGGTCTGGGCCGATGGCGCGTTGCCGAATGGTGCGAGCGATTATATCCGCGCGGCGGGTGTGCTGGCGTTTGAAAAGGAGTTCCTCGTGGCGCCGAATCAGACCATTGGCGTTGAGGCCACGATCGGCGGTGGCCGCGCGTGGTCGGCTCCGGCGTATGCGCGGTTCTACGGCGGGAATGCGTATCGCAACTTCCTCTACGATTCGCCTAACGAGCGGTCACTCGCGGAGATGCCGACTGGTCCGCTCATTCGCAGCCTGGGTGAGGCAAGTTCGCATGGCCGGAACGCGCGCGGCGCAAGCAGCTATTGGCACATGAACGTCAACCTCACGCTGCCCATTCCGCCGCTCTCGTTTCCGTTGATTCCGAACGAGGAAGTCGCGCCGGGACTGACTTTGAAACGACTGCTGAAGAACAAAGCGTCCGACTCGATCGCGTTCTATGCGACCGAACTCGAAGCCGAAGGAGTCCCGCCGGACGAAGCACTGGCGCGCGCGCAAAGCATGTACGGCGAAGTCCGGCCGGCGATCGAATACATTGCCGATCGCGCGAACGCCTACGCGCTGAAGCCGCTCTTGATGTGCGACGTGGCCGGCGAAGAGGACGAGCGCGTGCAGGCCGCGGTCGGCGGTGGTCTGCAGCTTACGATTGTGACCGCAAAGATGGAGCTCGGCTACATGCAGACGGTGGCGGGCGCGAACTCCGGCGCGGGAAATTTTTTCGCGCGCATCGTCTTCGAGAACATCTTCTGAGGCGACGTTGACGGCGCGAGCGAGTGGACGCGCGGAGTCGCCGCCCTAAGATGCGCTATGCCGAATTATCTGGTCGTGAGCACGAGCGGAAATCCCGACAGCAACAGCCGCCGCATGGGCCGGATTGCGCTCGCTCATCTGGAGAAACTAAAAGCCGATCCGGTGTGGCTCGACCTCAACGAGCTCGACCTTCCGCTTTGCAATGCGGACACGTGCTATGCATCGCCCGGTGCGGCGAAATTGAATCAGGCAGTGAAGCGTGCGGACGGCATCATGGTGGCCGCGCCGGTCTACAATTACGACGTGAGCGCGTCGGCCAAGAACATGATCGAGCTGAGCGGCAAAGGATGGGAAAACAAGGTGGTCGGGTTCCTCTGCGCGGCCGGCGGAATGAGCAGCTACATGTCCGTGATGGCGTATGCGAACAGTCTCATGCTCGACTTCCGCACCGTGATCGTTCCGCGATTTGTTTACGCAACCGGCGACGCATTCGATGGCGATAAACCGAGGGATTCGAAGATCGTCGAGCGCGTTGAGCAGGTCGCCGATGAGCTGGTTCGTTTCACTCAAGCTCTGCGCGGTTAATCGAAGCAATGTCGCGTCGCGGGATTAGCTGGCTCGTATTGCTCGTTCTGTTGGCGTGCCGCGCGGCCGCTGCGGATTACGAGTTCCGCTACAAGCGCGCGGACGCGGAGAGCGTCTCGCTGATGAGCGATTTCAACAACTGGAAAGCCGTGCCGATGACGAAAGGAAGCGACGGCGTTTGGACGGCGAAAGCCGCGCTGCCGGCTGGCACGCACGCCTACAAGTTCCTCGTCAACGGAACCGAGTGGGTGATGGATCCCGACAGTTCGAAACACAAGCTCGTCGACGGGGTGGAGAATTCCGCCGCGGAGGTTGGCGAGACGAGCACGCCGCGGCCGGTCGCGTCGGTCGCACCTTTCGCCAACGCTTCGTCATCGCAGCGGCCCATCGGCGCCAGCTCGCCGGCGCCAGCGCTCGCAGCTACACCGGGAGAAATCGCGATCTTTGAAGTGCCGGTGTCGGAGAAGCTGCGCCAGTTTGCCGCACGCTCTGATGGCAATCCGAATCTCCAGCATGCGCGGGTTGCCGTGGCGGTGCCGCAAGGTTTCGATCCGCAGAAATCGTGGCCGGTCCTGGTCGTCTGCAATACGGAGGCGTATTCGAACATCGATTCGCTGCGGCAGTTCAAAGACGCGGCGACCGCGGAAGGTTGGGTGGTGCTCGCAGCCGATTCGGTCGAACGCGAGAACGGCAAGGAAGGCGCCGATCGCTGGCCCTGCATCGGTGCGGCGTTTGATTATCTCACCGCCGCATGGCCTGCGATGCGGAGCTGGCCGGTCGCATCAGGCGGGATGTCCGGCGGAGCGAAAAACGGCGCGCTGGTCGCGGCGGAGATCGCGCGGAACGGGCATCGCGTGATCGGCATGTTGATGATGGGCTGCAACCAGGACATGGCGAGCGTCGCCTACCGGAACGCTGCGCCGCCGAATTTCCTCAGCGCAGTCGCTTTTCTGAGCAGCGGAAAGAACGACACCATCGCGACGCCTTCGTCTCATGAACGGGTGCGCGATTCCTTGAAGCACACCGGGTTCAAAGCGGTGCGCCTGGAGAGCTTCGACGGCGCGCACGACATCTACCCGCCGCACATTAGCGAAGCATTGCGCTGGTTCGTCGCGCAGAGTTCCGGCACAGCCGCGACACCGACGCCGGGCAATTCCGAGCTGGACAAGTTCTTCAAGAAGAAGCCATGACGGCTCAGCAAATGGAGCTCTGGATTGGCACGTCGGGATTTCAATACGCGGAGTGGAAAGGCACCTTCTATCCGGAGGTAATGCCGACGGCGAAGATGCTGCCGTATTACGCTGAGCGCTTCACGACGACGGAGATCAATTACAGCTTTCATCGCATCCCGAGCGCGAAGACGATGGAGGCCTGGTGGAAGGCGACGCCGGCGCGCTTCAAGTTTTCGCTCAAAGCGCCGCAGAAGATCACGCATTGGGCGAAGCTACGGAATTGCGGCGACAACCTGCGCTACTTCCATCAGGTCATCTGCGACCTCGAAAAGAAGCTGGGCTGCGTTCTGTTCCAACTTCCGCCGACCTTGAAGAAGGATGTGCCCTTGCTCGAGTCGTTCCTCGTCGATGTGCCGGACGGAATGCGCGCGGCGATCGAGTTCCGCGATCCCGCGTGGCTGAGCGATGATGTCTTCGAGCTGTTGAAGAAGAAGAACCTCGCGCTCTGCATTGCCGACAGCGAGAAGCTCGCGACGCCGGACATTGCGACGGCGGATTACGGTTACCTGCGGCTGCGACGTGAAGATTACCAGGACGCTGATATCGCGCGCTGGGCGGAAGCGGTCAGACGCCACGAGGGCGAATGGTCGGATGCGTTCATCTACTTCAAGCACGAAGAGAGCGGCATCGGTCCGAAGTTCGCGAAGCGGATGATGGAGTTGTTGCCCGCGAGCGCGGAAGCAACTGCTCGTTAGGCGTCGGTGCGCTGAACGAGCTGTTTCAACTGTTCGCTCAACGCATTCCAGGCGTCGTCGTTATCCTGATAGCCGGCGACGACCAGCTCGACCATCTGCGAACCCATCTCACGACGGCCCGTCCATGCCGCGCGCAAACGGCCTTTCATCGTCCAATCTTCCTCGGCGGCCGCGGTCAGATCGCGATAGGACGAGCGACTATCCCAGTAGCAATAATAGATGTGCAGTGGCTGGCCTTGAGCATCGAAGCGGAAGCGGTGGATCGGCATGCGGATGCCGTTGACCTCGAGCAGACGAATCCCGGCATCTTCCTGCAGGGTCAGGCCGCTGGCGGGCAGGCAGACATCGGGCCGGTGGACTTTGACGAAGAGCGCGGCAGTCCGCCCCGGCAGCCAGCGGAAGTAGTAAAGGAGCCAATGGCGCCCGTTCGGCGAAGCCCACGATCCGCCGCCGCCGTCGTTGTAGCGAAGTAGATCGCGCGCGGCATCGGCCACTGGTGCTGGTCGGTAAT
>JALZAD010000062.1 GCA_030948555.1 Verrucomicrobiota bacterium
GCGAAGTCGCAGATGTCGATCATCTCCTGCACTTCGCCTTCGCCTTCGGCGATAATCTTGCCCATCTCCATCGTGACGAGCTTGCCGAGATCGGACTTCGCTTCGCGCAATGCATTGCCCAGCTGACGAACCGTTTCGCCGCGCACTGGCGCCGGCGTTTTGCGCCAGTTCACAAACGCCTCCTGCGCACGCGTCACGGCGCGTTCGTAGTCTTCGTCCGAAGCGGTCCGCACTCGCGCGAGCAACTTGCCGTCGATCGGCGAATGCTTCTCGATGACCGCGCCGCCGGCGCGCCACTCCCCATCAAACGCACCTGCGTTCTCGCTTTCGAGACCGAGGTTTTCCAGGACTGAACGCATCGTTCATCCTGCCGTCGCGCCGATGATTCGCAACCGTCAATTCGCCCGCTTCTTCGCGGCCGTGCGCGCGTCGCGCTGCAGTTTGTCGAGCACCGGATAGAGCTCCTCCAGTTTCTCGACCAGGATGGCCTTCAGCTCGCGGAGCAATGGCGCATACGCCTCGGCCGAGCGCCCGCCGATCAGCAATGGAATGTGCTTCGGCAAGAGGCCGCGCAGCTTGCGCAGATCGCGGCGCAGTTGCTCGTCCTCCGGCGGAAAGACCAGGCTTAGCCCGATGACATCCGCGTTCAGGTTGCGCATCGCGCCGACAATTTCTTCCACCGGCAACGCCGCGCCGAGGTAGGTCGTCCGCCAGCCGTGACTGCGCGCGGCCGCGGCCACGATGATCGCGCCGAGCTCGTGATATTGACCGGACGGCGTCGCGAGAACCAGATGTCCGGCGGTGCTGTTCGGCGAAAACGGGCGCGCGAAGGTGGCGAGAAATTCCGTGATGTGATGCGAGGCGAAGTGCTCATGCGCGATGGTCAACTCGGCGCTTCGCCAGAGCTGCCCAATCCGCTCCGCGAGCGGCGCAATAAACTTCTGCAACACCGCGGGCGAGCCGAGCTCGACCGCCGCATGCTCGAGCAGTCGCGTGAAGCCGCTCGCATCAAACGTCGTGACCAATCCGATCGCCTGTTGCATCAGACCTTCGGCTGTCTTGCCCGTTTTCTGCGCGTGGTCTTTGTGCGCATCGCGCAGCGGAACGCCGGCTTCGCGAACGAGCCGCTCGAGTTCCGGCAAAGACGCGCGAGCGATCTGCCCAATCGCGTGACCGGCGAGCGTCGCTTCGCGCAAGAGGCGCAGACGTTCGACATCTTCTTCCGTGTAGAGCCGCCGGTTGTTGTCCGCGCGAACCGGCTGCACCGCGCCGTAGCGTTTCTCCCAGATCCGGATGGTGTGAATCGTCAGGCCAGTCTGCCGCGCGACAAAGGTAAGTGTGCGAACAGGTTTCATAGCCTCTCAACGGAACGCCGACGGGAGCACGCCGGATGCAACCGCGTGATTTGAGATTGTCTCCGCCGTGGTCGCAGGCATGCTCGCCGCCGCATGATTCACGAGGCGAAATATCCGCCCGGGTTCCGTCCACGCCGCGGATTGAATTGGTTCATCATCGGCCTTCTCTATGCCTCGTTTTACACCTGCCGCTACAACTTCCGCTGGGCCACGCCGGGCATGGTGGCGGAGTTCGGATTCAACAAATTTCAGATCACCAGCATGCTCAGCGCCTGGTCGCTCGCCTACGGCACCGGGCAGCTCGTCAACGGGCTGCTGACCGATCGGATTGGCGGGAAGACCGCGATGCTAATTGGCGCAGCCGGCACCATCCTGATCAACCTCATCTACGGCTACGCGTCGTTCCTCGGCACCTTCGCAACGTTCTCGCTCATCTGGTTGATGAACGGCTACGTCCAGTCGTTCGGCGCGCCGGGCATGATCAAGATGAACGCCGCATGGTTCCGGCGAACCGAGCGCGGGACGTTCGCCGGCATCTTCGGGTTCATGATTCAGCTCGGGCAATTCGCGATCAACAATCTTGCGCCGATCATCCTCGCCGGCTTCACCTTTGGCGTGCTTGTGGTCGCACCGGGCGAATGGCGGTGGCTCTTTCGCATCCCGCCGCTCATCACCGCGGTCGCCGCGGTGTTGCTCGCGATCTTTGTGAAACCGACGCCGGAAGCTGCGGGCTACGCGGGCGTGATCCAGCATGATGCGGTGCCGGCGAGTGGCGATGTGACAGTGAGCTTGCGCGAATCTTTCGTGACCATCTTCACGCACCCTCTGATTTGGTTTTACGCTGTGGCTTACGCCTGCACCGGCGCGGTGCGCAACAGCTCGGATCAACTCGCGATTCTCTACTTTGTCGAGCAGCTGAAGCTGAACATGGAAGCCAAGCCGCCGGCCGTTTTCTGGACCATGAACGCGATGCCGCTCGTCGCGGTCTGCGCGGCGTTCGGCGCCGGTGTGGTCTCGGACAAAGTCTTCAAAGGCCGACGATCGCCGGTTGCGATGGGACTCTACTTCCTCGAGACGATCGTCATCGTTATTGCGGCGGCTGTCATTCGTTCAGGCGCCGTTGGGCCGACGCCCGGCGGGATATTTCTCGGTTGCTTGTTCCTGGTTCTCATCGCGCTCACCGCAAACTCGACGCACGCGATTATCGGCGCTGCTGCGCCGATGGATATTGGCGGCCCAAAGATGGCCGGCTTCGCGTCCGGCGTGGTCGATTCATTTCAGTACTACGGCACCGCGGTTGCGCTGCCGTTCACGGGTTGGTTGATCGATCACTACGGGTGGAGCGTCTGGTATCCGACGATGGCCAGCTTCGGCGCGATCGGCGGCTGCGCCATGCTTGCGGTGATGCGCAAACAGAAGCGCATGCTCGCCGCCGGCGACGAGCGCGCGATTGCTCGGTAGAGACCGCGACAGACCTGGCGCTACCGCGCGCAGCGTCATGCGTCATGCGTCATGCGTCATGCGTCATGCGTCATCCTGAGCCGCGGAGACGGCAAAGGACCTCACATCGAAGCGCCGGATCCACTGAAATCCTCGGCCATGGCGAGCCCATGATTCCTCAGGACTTCGCGCAACGCCTCTCCACCTCGCCAAGTCATGCGTGCCTTTGCGAGGTCCTTCGCCGTCTGCGCGGCTCAGGATGACGCGCGGAATCTCGCCGCGTTCAAAGCCCAAGCGTCAACTGATCCGTCGCCCGCCGAAAGGATGCGGCAGAAAGCTCCGGCTTGCCCGCAATTCCCGCGCGCCGCTTCGCGACATTGAACATTGTCTCGATCTGCTTCGCGAAGACACCTTCGCCGGTTTGTCGCATGCTCCAGCGCGAGTCGTATACCTTGTCGCTCCCGTGCCCGTGCATGTGCTTCACCCGGCCGAAAATCTTCTCCTTCCGATCAGGAAAGTGCTCGTCCACCCACCGCTCGAAGATGCGCGCAACCGCCCACGGCAGGCGCAATACAACGTAGCCCGCGGACTGCGCGCCGGCCTTGCCGCAGGCCTCCACGATTGCGGGGACTTCGTGATCATTCAAACCGGGGATAATCGGCGCGACCATCACTCCGACGGGAATCCCGGCATCTCGAAGTTGCGCGACTGCATCGAGCCTCGCCTGTGGCGGAGAAGTGCGCGGCTCGAGGATGCGCTGGAGTTTTCGGTCGAGCGAAGTGACTGAAATGTTCACGCACGCAGCGTTGTGCGCGGCGAGTTGCTTGAGCACGTCGATGTCGCGCGTCACGAGGCGGTTCTTGGTCAGGATCGAAACGGGATTGCGAAACTTCGCCAGCACTTCGAGGCAGCGGCGGGTGATGCGCATTTTGCGCTCGATCGGCTGATAACAATCCGTCACCCCGCTCATCACCACGGTTTGCGGAATCCACTTCGGCGACGACAACTCCGCCTCAAGCAACTGCGGCGCGTCTTCCTTGACCATGATGCGGCTTTCAAAGTCGAGCCCGGCCGAAAACCCGAGATACTCATGCGTCGGCCGCGCGAAGCAGTAGGCGCAGCCGTGTTCGCAGCCGCGGTAGGGATTAATGCTGCGCTCGAAGCAGACGTCCGGACTGTTGTTTTTCGCGATGATTGTCTTCGTCGCATCGCGCAGAAATTGCGTCGTGCGCGCCGGGCGCTCGTCGTCTTCGTGGTCCAATGGCTCCGTCGGGTCAAACTCGACGTGAAATTTCTCAAAGCGATTCGCCGGGTTACCGGAAGCGCCGCGCCCGCGATGCAGTTCCTGTCCTTCGGCTTCGACATACTCTTTCCACGCGAGCGCTGTCCCGCTTCCGCGAGCGCGCCGCCCTGGCTCCTTCCCGCCGTTGGCGTCGTCACCATTTTGGGCCTGTAACATCGCACATGTTCGCGTGAACATGTCACACCGTCCAGCGCCAAAGTCATCCCTAGCGAAGCGAAGCGGACTCGAGGGACCCCGTAAACGTGCGCTGGATACTGCCGCTGCGTGCTTCGACCCCGTGACAGCACGATATGGACACTGCCACGGGGGTGTTCCACGGCGTGACAGCGCCTTGGATACTGCCGAGGGGTCCTTCGACTCCGCTCCGCTCAAGATGACAACGGGGTTCTTCGACTCCGCTACGCTTCGCTCAGGATGACGGCGTCACTCGTACCTCAGCGCTTTCACCGGATCCAAACGCGCGGCGAAGTAAGCCGGGATCAGCGCAGCGAGCGAACAGATGATGAACGCAATCGCGCAGATCTTCGCCACATCTGTCGGGATCACCTCCGCGGGGATTTGCGAGAACTGATAGATCTGCCGCGGGAAGACCTCGATCCCGAAGGTACTCGCGATCCATTGGCTGAACTCGTTGCGGTAGCGAATCAGCGTTATGCCGAGGCCCAGCCCAACCAGCGTTCCGAAGACGCCGACGACGATCCCTTGTCCCAGAAACACCCAGACGATCTGCCCGATGGTCGCGCCGATCGCTTTCATGATCCCGATCTCGCGCCGCTTCTGCACCGTGACGGTGATGAGCGTGCTCATGATTCCGAACGCCGCCACGATCACGATGAAGAAGAGGAGGAAGAACATCACCGTGCGCTCGAGCCGGACCGCTTCGAAGTATTGGTGGTTCATGTCGATCCAGGTCTGCGCGTACTCCGGCGGAGTAAGAAATTTACTGATCGCCTCCTTGACCGCTTCCGCGCCGTACGGATCCACCGTGCGCACCGTAATGCCGTGCAGCGCATCTTCGAGTCCATAGAGTTCCTGGCCGATGTTGACCGGCACGAGGACGAACTCGGCGTCGTGCAGATAATGGCCCGTCTCAAAGATGCCGGTCACGGTCAGCTCCTTCGGAAGGACGACGTCGCGTAGCTGGTCGACCGCCGCTCGCTCCTCTTCGTTGTTGTGCGACTCGAGCTTCTTCAAGCCATCCATGATCTGGCTCAAGTTTCCCGGCGAATAGACGGTCAGTTTATCGCCGACATGGATGTCCAGTTTGCGCGCGAGCTCGATGCCGAGCACTGCCGTGTCGCCGCTTAGGTCGAGTTTCCCGTCGACGATGAACTTCCGCAGCGGGATAACCTTTTCTTCTTCCTCGACATCAATCCCACGGATCAGCGGCGCGAGCCGGCGGCTGGCAAACTCGACGATCACCGGCCCTTGCACATACGGAGCGGTCGCGACCACGCCCGGTGTATTGCGGATCTTCACCGTCAGATCGCGCCAGTCAGTCAGCGTGTCCTGCGTTGTGACGAGGATGTGTGCGTCGAAGTCGATCACCTTCTGCCGCAATTCGCGATCGAACCCAGTCATGACCGAGATGACCAGGATCAGCACCGTGACACCGAGCGTGACGCCGAGGATCGAGATCAGGGTGATGATCGAGACGAAGGTGCGCTTCGGCTTCAGGTAGCGAAGCGCGAGGAAAAAACTGAACGGCAGTTTCAAAGTCGCGCATACGCTCCGCAGAAACGCACGCCGCGCCAGAGGGAATCAGCGTTGCAGCCACGCCGCACGCCCGCCTGTCATCCTGAGGCTGGCGCAGCGCGCCGAAGGACCTCGCATCCGCGCTGCTGATCACGCGCACGCATCGCAAAGCGTATCCAATAGCCTGTGTGAAGTCCTTCGCCGTCTGCGCGGCTCAGGATGACATGCAAGGCAGACGCGGATCAGTGATCGCGCCTTGACTTTCACCCGCCTGTCATCCTGAGGCTGGCGCAGCGCGCCGAAGGATCTCGCGCAGGGTGGTTGGATGATGTGCGGCGATTCGTTACCCAAGCACCCTGTGCGAGATCCCTCGCCGTCTCCGCTGGCTCGGGATGACGGCTCGTTAGGCGATGCTCGGCGCTAGATCGCGTGCGCCTTCAGTTCTTCGAGACTAACGAACTCGATCACGGACGAGTGCGTCGCCTCGAGGTCGATCTTCGCTCCGCGTCCGCGCTCCATGGCCGCTTTCCAGCGCGTGGCGCAGACGCACCACTTGTCGCCCGGCTCTAATCCCGGAAAGCCGTACTCCGGGCGCGGCGTCACCAAGTCGTTTCCGTCGAGCATTGAGAAATCCAGAAAGTCGCGATCGACTTCCACGCAGACGGTGTGGAGCCCGACGTCTTCGGGGCCGGTGCGGCAATATCCATCACGATAGAAGCCGGTAAGGGGATCGCGACAGCAACAGCGCAGCTCAGTGCCGAGGACGTTTGTGGGCATGTTTAAACATCGCGTTTCAAGGAGCGAACGCGTGCGCCCATACGAATAGCGGGTGTGTCTAGCGACGCCCACATCGCGTTCTGGCTTACGCCCGCAGCCGGTGCGCGCGAGTTTTTTTCCGCGCTGATCAAAGAGCTCGCGGAACGCTACGATGCGCCGCTCTTTGAGCCGCATGTCACTTTGAACGCCGGTGTCTTAACCGAAGAACGCGCGGTCGAGGTCCTGCGCAATTTGTCCATCCGCGAATCGATCGAGCTCGAAGTCGAAGGCATCGAGTTCTCCGCGCGATACACCAAAACGCTCTTCGTGCAGTTTCGATCCACGCCGCAAATCGAGGCGCTCAGCGCCGAACTAAGCAAGGCCGTGAGCGGCGACTACGAGCTGAATCCGCATCTAAGTCTCCTCTACCAAGAGCTGCCGGATAAAACCAAAGCGGACGCGGCGCGCGCAATTGCGCTGGCATTTTCTTCCGTCCTCTTCGACCGCGTGGCGGCAGTCTTGATCCCATCGGCCATTCGGGCGCGCGAAGATGTCGAGGCATGGCAAACCGTGGCTTCACGCCGGCTCGATTCCGACGCGGCATGACGACCAAGATTTTCGGCCAGCACGACAACGACACGATTAAGCAGATCGAGACCTGCCTCGCCGCGGGCGGCGACCGCGCCGTGCTCTGCGCAGACGGGCACAAAGGCTACGCGCAACCGATTGGCGGCGTCATCGCTTACCGCGATAAGATTTCACTCTCAGGTGTCGGCTTCGACATCGCTTGCGGCAATCTCGCCATTCTGACCGACGCGACGCGTGCGCAGCTCGCGCCCGCTATGGCGACGATCATGGATGAGGTCGTGCGCGACATATCCTTCGGCGTCGGACGCACCAGCAAGACGCGGATCGATCACGAGCTCTTCGACGATTCGGCGTGGAAGATGAAGCCGCTCCGCGAGCTAAAGAAGACCGCCGCGGAACAGCTCGGCACCGTGGGCGGCGGGAATCATTACGTCGACATTTTCGCGGACGAGCAGGAACGCATTTGGGTCGGCGTGCATTTCGGGTCACGCGGGCTTGGTCACAAAACGGCGACTCACTTCCTCCGCGCGGCGGGCGGTCGCGACGGGATGGATGTGCCGCCGACCGTGGTCGGGGAAGATTCAGAGATCGGGACCGACTATCTCGCCGCGATGGAACTCGCCGGCCGCTACGCGTATGCCGGACGTGAGGCGGTCGCGCGTCATGTCGTCCGCGGCATTCTGCGCGCGAAGCCGCTCGACGAAGTGCACAACCATCACAACTTCGCCTGGCGCGAAAAGCACGGCAGCGAGCGTTATTGGGTCGTGCGCAAAGGAGCAACGCCGGCGTTTCCGGGGCAGCGCGGATTCGTTGGCGGGAGCATGGGCGACGACGCCGTGGTCATCGAAGGCGTCGACTCCGCCGATGCGCGCGATGCGCTTTATTCGACCGTGCACGGCGCCGGGCGGATCATGTCGCGCACCGCGGCCAAGGGTCGATTCGAGAAGGTGAACGGGAAACGCGTACGGCGCGAAGGACTCGTTAGGCACGACGACATGCAGAAGTGGATTCGCGAGAAAGGCGTTGTGTTACGCGGCGGCGATGTCGACGAAGCGCCGCAGGCGTATCGACGTCTCACTGACGTGCTCGCGGCACACGCCGGCACAATCCGCATCCTGCACACGCTACGTCCGCTCGGCGTCGCGATGGCGGGCAAGGACATTGTTGATCCGTACAAGGACTGACGTCATCTCGAGCGGAGCGAAGCGAAGTCGAGAGATCCCGTGGCCTAACGAGCGATACTGCCGCGGGGTCCCTCGACTTCGCTCGGGATGACCGCGCGCCTAAATTTCGAAGAGGCGGAAAGGCTGCTTATTTGGCGCGTGCTTCAACAGCAGCGGTGCCGCGACGTTGAAGACCGGAACTCCCGTCGCGGTCTTTCCCTCCGCCGTGCCGTTGTGCGCGTGTCCGTGAAAGACCGCGCTGATGCGGAAGCGATTGATCGGCTCTTCCAGCCGCGTCGAGCCGAGGAACGGAAAGATCTCCGGATCTTCGCCTTCAACCGTCCCGCGAATCGGGGCGTAGTGCAGCAGGACGATCTTCTTCTCCGTCTGCAATTTCGCGAGACCTTGCTCAAGCCGCACCGCGTGGTCGATCGCCTCTTGCACGAACGACTTGATCAGCGGCTCGCCCCACGCGTTCAGCATTCGCCTGCCGAAGCCTCCGGCGAACCCGCAGACACCCGCGAAACCAACTCCGCCGATCTCGATCGCTTCGCCATTCAGCATGGTGACGCCGCCATCTTCCATCGTTCTGCAAACGGCATCGGCGTGTCCCGATTCGAAGTCGTGATTGCCGAGAACCGCGAGCACCGGGATGCGCAGATGCGCGCGGATGTCAGCCACCACAAGTTCCGCTTCTTCGGCCAGTCCGTAGTCCGTCAGGTCGCCGCAAATCAGGAGCACGTCGGCTTCGTGCGCGACCTGCGCGAAGAGTTCCTGCATCTTGCCCTTAGAGTGCTTGCCGTAATGAATGTCCGAGGTCGCTGCGATCCGCACTCCCTAGGAAACGGACGGCTGCCGCGCGCCGGACGCGTGGACCGGCACACGCATACGCGCGCGGGTCGCGTCGATTGCGTTAGCTCTACGCAATGACGGTCACGCTCCCCGACGAGACGAAAGAGTTTTACTGCCGCGCGATCGAGACGCTGCGCGAGGCAAAGATCCCGTTCATGGTCGGCGGCGCATATGCGTTTGGCGTTTACACCGGGATCCATCGGCACACGAAGGACCTCGATTTTTTCATTAGACCAGTGGACGTCGAGCGGACGTTGCAGTGTTTCGGCCGCGACGGCTACACGACCGAAGTGACCTTCCCACATTGGCTCGCAAAAGTGCACCGCGGTGAAGACTTCCTCGACCTGATCTTCCGCGCCGGAAACGGGCTCTGCGAAGTAGACGACTCCTGGTTCGATCGCGCACGCGAAGATGAAGTGCTCGGCTGTCGCGCGCTGCTCACGCCCGCGGAAGAGATGCTCTGGATGAAGTCGTTCATCATGGAGCGGGAGCGCTTCGATGGGGCGGACGTGATGCACATCATTCACCGCCGCGCCGAGAAGATCGACTGGCAACATCTCGTTAGGCGATTCGATGAGAACTGGCGCGTTTTGCTCTCCCATCTCGTGCTGTTCGGTTACGTCTATCCGGCCGAGCGGCATCGCATTCCGTCATCCGTCATGACCGAGTTGCTGCAGTGGGCGCAGGAGGAAATCTCCGCCTCCGCGCCGCACGAACGCACCTGCCGCGGCACCCTCCTTTCGCGCGAGCAATACCTGCACGACATCCGCGAGCTCGGCTATGCGGATGCGCGCCTAACGAGTGCTTCGCACATGTCGGCCGAGGACGTGGCGAACTGGACAGCGGCGATCGAGCAGCGCGATTAGGCGTAGTCATCCCGAGCGAAGTCGAGGGACCCCGTGGCAACATCTTGGTTCGTTCACGAGG
>JALZAD010000142.1 GCA_030948555.1 Verrucomicrobiota bacterium
AACGGGATCACGATCGCGCGGCCGTGCGGCACGCGCTTGATCTCGCGCTCGAGAATCCCGAGCTCCGGAGGATTGATCAGATCGTCCGCGGAATTGATCGCCAGCAGCGGCGCTTTGATTTTCTCCAGCTCCGGTCCCGGATCGTAATCGTGCGAAGCCTCGACGGCGTAGAGCACGTCATTCGCGTCCGCTGTCTTCACATAATCCTCGACGTACTTGTTCAAGACCTCGTCCGTCTTCGCGAGCGTCGGCGCTTCGTTCTGGCGCAGAATCGGATTCGCGCTCATGAACCAGAGCATCTCAGCCGCGGTGCGGAGACTCTGCGGTTGCGCGGTATAATCGCCGCCGCGCCATTCCGGATCGTTCCGGATCGCGTCGATCACGATGCGACGCCAGCCGCGATTCCGCCCGGAGATCTGCGTGGGCAAACTCGCGAGCGGCATGAGCGCATCCATGAACTCCGGATGCGTTTCGCCCCAGACCCAGGTGTGCATCCCGCCCATCGACGTGCCCATGATGAGCCGCGCGTGATTCGCGCCGAGGCCTTCCGTGAGCAATCGATACTGCGCCTCCACCATGTCGCGATAGCCGTAGCGCGGGAACTTCGCGTGCATGCCTTCGCTCGGTCGCGACGACTTGCCGTGCCCGATTCCGTCGGTCATCACGATGAAATACTTCGCCGCATCAAGCGGCTGGCCGGCGCCGAACAATTCACCCGCAAACTCCGGCCGGATAAACTGCGCGCTGCTGCCCGTCGTACCGTGGCCGATGAGCACCAGGTTGGTTGCGTTCCCCTGCGCGTCCTTCTCCAGTTTGCCTAACGAGCGGTAATGAATGCGCAGCTCGGGCAAGGTCGCGCCATCGGCAAATTTGAAATCGCGGATGATGTAATCTGACTCGTTAGGCTGCGGATAATCAGCCGCGCCAGCGTTGCAGACGGCGAGAAGGAGAACGGCGAGAAACTTTCGGCTCATAGGAAAACTCCGGCTAACGTTTCGGCAATGATCCATGTCCTCGACACGCGTCAACTCGACCGGCCGGGCATCATCGCCGCGACTGCGGTCGAGACCGACGACTCGTTAGTCTTCTTCGACACTGGCGCGGAATCGACCTTCAACAACATCGCCGCCGAGCTACAAGGAATCGGCGCCAGGCCTGAGGACGTGCGCCACGTTTTCCTTAGCCACATCCACTTCGATCATGCCGGCGCGGCATGGCGTTTCGCGGAACTCGGCGCGACGATCTATGTGCACCCGCGCGGCGCGAAGCATCTCATCGACCCAACGAAGCTGATCGATTCCGCAACGCGGATTTTCGGCGACGAAATGGAACGACTTTGGGGCAGGATCGCGCCGGTCCCGCAGGAGAAGCTAAAGATCCTGCAGGACGGAGAAGTGACCCGCGTCGGAGACGTTGCGATCCGCGCAATCGAGACAGCAGGACATGCCACGCATCACCATGTTTATCATTGGGAAGACAATCTCTTCGGCGGCGACGTTGCCGGTGTGCGGCTCGGCAGCGGCCCGGTGATTCCGCCATTCGTCCCGCCCGAGTTGCAGATCGAAGCGTGGCTTGAATCGATCGACAAGATGCGCGCGCTGCATGCGACGGCGCTTTACCTCCCGCACTTCGGCAAAGTGACTGCAGATCTCGCTTCGCACTTTGACGCGCTCGAGCAACGCGTCCGCCGCTGGGCGACCTGGTTTCGCGATCGCTTGCGCGCGGGCGACGACGAAGCGCAGATCATTCCGCAGTTTTCGGCTTACGAACTGGAGGAGCTGCTGCGTGATGGCGCACGTGAAGAGCAATGGCCCGATTACGAAGCGGCCGATCCAAGCTTCATGGCCGTGCCCGCGGCGGCGCGCTACTGGCGCAAGTATCACGCCGACGAAATCGGAGTGCTTGCCTGACCGGCGGAGACGCGCGTTCTTCGCCGATGAGCGAAACGAAAGAAGTCGCGATCCCGACGGGCGAAGACGCACCGGCTGATTTGATTGTGCACGGCGCCGCGACGGGTTTCTTACAGGAGATCGACGCCGGCCGCTTCCATTTCCAAGCCGACGAACCGGTCGCGGTCGGCGGCAACGATTCCGCGCCAACACCGTACGATTACCTCCTCGCGGCGCTCGGCACCTGCACCTCGATGACCGTCGGCCTATACGCGCGGAAAAAGGAGTGGCCGCTGGATGAAGCGATCGTGTCGCTGCATCATTCGCGCATTCACGCGAAGGACTGCGACGACTGCGACACCAAGGTCGGCCTGCTCGACCGCATCCGTTTGCAGATCGATCTGCGCGGGAACTTGAGCGACGAGCAGCGCGCTAAACTCATGGAAGTCGCGCACAAATGCCCGGTGCACCGCACGCTCACCTCCGAGATCAAGATCGACATCCAGCCGGCACCAGCCGTCTAGCCGACGCGCTACTCCTGCTTCGACTGCATCGTCGCTCCGCGCACTGAACTGCCCGCCGCGCCGCCAAGCGCACTGCCGGAGTTCGCCCGCACCACCGTCGCATCGGCGCTGTTGATCGACCCATCGACGTTCACGTCCGCGCGGAAGTTTGTGCTGTCGCTTATCTGCCCGGAAGCATTCCGCGTCACCGTGGCGTCGGCCGCGTTGACGCTCCGATCGCCGTTCACATCGCCGAACAGCACTCCCATCGAGACAGATGCGTTGCCCGTCACCGCGCCGTTGCTCACGTTGGTCAGGCTCAAGGTGATGGTCTGCTGATTGGCGACGCCGGTCAGGTCAACGGTCACGGTCGAGCCGCTGATCGTCGCGTTCGTCACCGTGCCAGTGCCGGAGGTAAGAGCCACGCTGCCGATCGACTGCACTGGGTCGGCAAAGGTGAGCACGATCTGGTGATCATTGCTCGCGCTCGAGCGGCGCGGTTCGATCCCAACGTTGCCGCTCAAGGGCAGGTTGATGTCGAATGGTCCGATGCCGTTGTGCATTTTCCGCGAGACAGCACTCGTGATCATGATTGGTCCCGGCACCACGCTGACCGCGTACTGACTGTTATGATTCACCACCGCCCAGACGACATGGTTCGCGGTATCGAGGCCGAAGTTACCGAGTTGAAGATCGGTCGCAGGATTGTATGCGCGATTGAAGAAGTGCGGAGTGCCGCCGGTGTTGCCGAGCACCGCGTTAACCCACTGCTTTGTCGTCGTATTCAACCATCCGAGACGCAGCCCGGCTTCGGCGCCGAAGAAGAGTTGAGCCAGTGAGGGGTCGTAGCTGAGTTGTATTGCAACGAGATCGCTGCCGGTGCCGGAGAGGTCGACGACATCGCTCGCAAGCTGAATCGGCGGGCTGACACAAGCGCCGTGGACGCTCGCGAGCGCTTGAGCAAACTCCCCACGCGTGATGCTCACCAGCGGACGGAAGTAAGGACGATTTTGCGCGTCGCATGGTT
>JALZAD010000063.1 GCA_030948555.1 Verrucomicrobiota bacterium
GGGAAGTGCTCGTCGAGCTTGCCTTCGATGACTTCCTCCGCGGCCTGGACGATGAGCGCGGAACGATGAGCGTCGAGTAATCCGAGATCGTGATTCGCCTGCGCGGCGGCCCATTTGATCAAGCCGAGCGCGCGAATAAATGGCCGCGGAAAGTGGTAGCCGCTAACCGGGAAGTTGAGGACTGCGCGCTGCGTAGAAGCGCCGTACAAAGCCGCCTCGGGGACGGCCATCTCGCCCATCGAGTCCTTTTCCGTGCGGGTCGCGCCGGAAGAGGTCATCGATGCGCGGATGCGTGAGCCGGCTCCATGGCCGGATGCGTGTGCCCGTTCCGGAGGTTGGCCTTCTGAAACACGGTGATGAACATCGGCGGCACGTTTTGGAAGAAGTACTCGGAGGTGGCCCGCTGGAAATGCGTGGCGTGCTGCCGCAGTTCGTTCGTAACCTGGTAGATGATAAACGCGCCGCCCGGCTTTACCGCTTCGTAGGTCTTGCGCAGGAGCTCACGCTTCTTGTTGATCTCGAGGATGCTGAAGGGAATGCCGGAAACGATGTAGTCGCATTCCGCGATGCCGAGGCGATCCATCTCCTCCGGCAGACGGGCAGCGTCGCCATTGATCACGTGAACGCGGGGATCATCGGCGAATTGCCGCTCGAGGTCTGCAGAGAGATCAGGATCGAGTTCGAAAAGCAGAAGGGTCGAATCCGTTGTCATGCGCCGCGCGATCTCGCGCGTGTGAACCCCTTCGCCGGGACCGTATTCCGCGATCACTCGCGGAACACTGAAATCCATTTTGCTGGCGACGCGACCGACGAGCGCTTTGGAGCTGGGAATGATGGAAGCAACCTGGAACGGCCGCTGCAGAAATCGTTTGAAGAACAAAACGCTCATGAAGTGAAAGGGTTAACTTGCGTGCCGCTCGTGTCCAGCAGCATGTCCAGCCGCGGGTCGAGCTAACCTGTAGCTTTGTATACGCTCAAAACGCGACTGTTGAGCGCTTTTGTTGCACTTTCCGCTGAAGACGACCGAAGAAGACATTGACATCGCTTCGTGAACTCGGAATTCTCTGGCCGTTGGTGCCCGCCCGGTAGCTCTTCTCTTTTCTTTGCTGAATCTCGCTCATGCACAACCTCTTAACGGTTAAGGAAACCGCAAAGTATCTGCGGATCCCGCTGCCGACTGTTTACTATCTTGTGCAACGCGGTCAGCTTCCGGCGATCCAGATCGGCGGGCGCTGGCGGATCAAAAAGGCGTCGCTCGATCGCGACATCCTGAAGGAGAACAAGGCCGGGCAGCCGACCGTCTTAGTGGTCGATGACGACGAGAGCCTGCAGAGCCTCTTTAAGCTTTTCCTGAAGAAGATCGGGTTCAGCCGGGTTGTTGTCGGGACGGTGAAAGAGGCGCTTACCGCTCTCGATAAGCAGCGCTTCGATCTGCTCTTCCTTGATCTCAAACTGCCCGATGGTCCCGCGGATGACGTCTACGAAGCGGCTAAGCGGATCGACCCTGAGCTGCCGATCGTTGTGATCACCGGCTACCCGGATAGCGAGATGCTGGACCGTATTCTGACGAAGGGGCCGGTCACCGTGTTGAAGAAGCCGCTCGAAGTGGAGCAACTTCAGCAGACGGTTCGCATCCTTGGCCACAAGGACGCGGCCAAGCTGGCGGCGTAATCTTTCAACCGCCGCGTCACGCAGCCAGTCATCTTGGGGCTGGCGAAGCGCGCCGAAGGACCTCGCATAGGGTGCTTGGTTCACCTTCGACCCGTTGAATGCCAGGCACCCTGTGCGAGATCCCTCGCCGTCTCCGCTGGCTCGGGATCACACGCGTGGGACGATTGGACGCTACGTGCGGTGATTCACGCCGCGCGCTGCGACGTTCAGCTGGCGCGACAAGAGCCATCGCACGCCGAACATATCGACGGTCGCGCGAACGGCGCGATTTCCGAGGCCGTATTTGCTCACGCCGAACTTCCGCGGCCGATGGTTCACCGGGACTTCGGTCAGCTTGTAGCCGGCACCTTTGACCAGCGCGGGGATGAATCGATGCATCCCTTTGAATGGAACCAGCGCATGGACACATTCGCGCCGCATCGCCTTTAGCGTGCAGCCGGTATCGCGCACGCCATCTTTCGTGAAGCGGCTCCGGACGAAGTTGGCCACGCGGCTTGTGATGCGTTTCACGGTCGAGTCTTTCCGCACGGCGCGATACCCGCAGACGAGATCGGCGCCGGCTTGAACTTCGCGCAAGAGCTTCGGGATGTCGGCCGGATCGTTTTGCAGATCGCCATCGATCAAAACCGCGGTCTTTCCACGCGCGGAATGCAGCCCGGCGTACATGGCCGCGCTCTGACCGGCGTTCTCCTGGAATGGAAGCACGCGAACCCGCTCGCCCGTGCGGATGCGAGTGATCGTGCCGTCGCTGCTCCCGTCGTCGACGAAGATGATCTCGTAGTCCATTCCGGCGAGCGCGCGCTCGAGTTCATCCTGGAGAATCGCGACGTTCTCCTCTTCGTTGTAAACCGGAACGACGATCGACACATCGGGCGAATCGCTCATAGCGCGAGCGGCCGGTAATTCTTGCAGACGTAAACGTAGAGCGTGCGCATGACGCGCCCATGTCGCCGCACCTCCACCATCCGGTAAGGCTCGGTCGAGGCGAAGGCCTGCGTGATGTTCCGCGGCGGTTCGATCGGGCTAAGCTGCACGTAGAGCGCGCTGCGGCCCTGGAATGGATTCACGCCGCCTTCCTCGCTGTAAACATCGCCCGACTCACCGGCAGGTTTGGCCGGCGCGTCGACGAACTCGTCGTAACGCGGCCAGAACGAGAACTGGTTCACGATGTCCTGCGATTCGATGATGTAGACCGGCGGATGGTTCGGCCCTTCCATGCGCTTGTCGCGGAAGTAGAAGGCCAGCTCCGAAGCCCGCGCGCGTTCATCCGCGATCATGAAGACCGGCTGGCCCAGCTGCCCTTCCGCTTCTGCCCGGATCTGCTCAATCGCCGAGCTCGCGGCACGCCAGCCGCGCATCCGGTCCGATGGATCACGCTGTCGCGGATGAATTCCAAAGCCGTGCAGCAGGTCGGTATTCACCGTGACCAGGCTCAAGATCAAGCCGAGCGCGATCGCCGCCGCGGTCCAGCGTCGCAGGTGAGGGCGCGATTCGATTCGCTCGCGCCAATACGACGCCGCCAGAATTCCGAGACTAAAAAAGGCAAGTGCGTCCCAGTTCAGATTCGCGGCGTGGTTCGTCGACAGGATGAAGTAGAACGCGAAAACCGGGATGCCGAACCAGAGGAGAAAGACGCCTTTGAATTGCTGCCGCGCCCGACGCCAGCTCGCGATTACGGCCCAGGCCAGCGCGAGGAAAAGCAGCGGGGAGTAGACCGCGAAGTGCATGACGAGGAAGGCGAAGAGTTCATCAAGATGAACACCGACTGCGTGGTCGAGCGCGCCGCGCGTTCGCAGGTGACCGACCGTCGCCCACATCCGGTTCGAGTTCCAAATGACCGGCGGCAAGGTGCAGAGCGCGAAAACGAGGAGCAGCAGGTAGAGACTTGGCCGCCGGAATTCCCTGCGTAAACGCGGCACCAGCGCGAGCACCGCGCCGATCGAGACGAGCTCGAGTGCGTTCGTGTATTTGCAGAGAAAACCGATGCCGACGAGCAGCCCGGTAAATGGCCACCACCAGGAAAATCCGGGGCTCCGTTCGATCGCGCGCCAGAAGGCGAACATCGCCGCCACCCAGAAGAATGCGGAGAGCGGGTCGGTCGTCATGACAAACCCGCCGAGATTGAAAATCGGCACGACGTTCATCGCGATGATGAGCCAGAACGCGGTCACGTCGCTGAACAAGCGGCGCGTGAAGTAGTAGAGCAAGAGGCTCGTTCCCGCCGCGCAGAATGGACTCCAGAATCGCACACCGAACTCGGTTGCGCCGAAAAGCCAAACGCTCGACCGAATGACGAAGGCCACACCCGGGCCTTTGCTGAAGTAGGCCGGCGCGAGGCGCTCCGACCACATCCAGTAATGCGCCTCGTCGAAAGTCAGCTCGGACGTGCCGATCAAGGTCAGCCGGATGCCGGTGAGGATCGCGATGAATATCCAGACTGCGCGCGTGGTGGTCACGTCGCGGAGGCTCCAATGATCCGCGGATGACGCGCGAAAATCTGCGGCGCAAGTCGCGCACCGAATCGACGCCAGGCAAACTCGATCGCTGCCAACACCAGGAGAGCTTCGCCTGCGGCCAAAAAGGCAGTGGCGATCACGTCACTCGGCCAATGCGCGCCGAGGTAGATGCGCGAATACGCAACCGCCGCCGCCCAGATGAAGTAGAGCCAGCCCCAGCTCGGAAAGAACAGCGCGCAGCAGATCGCAATGATCACGTTGTCGGTCACGTGACCCGACGGGAACGACGGGCCGGCGCGCGTTTCGTCCTGCACGGTCGAGTAGCGGATGGTCGGCTTCTTGAAGACCGTCAGAAACTGCGGAGTGGTTTTTTCCAGCTGCACCATCCGCACCGCCTGGACCTGCTTCGGTCGTTTCCGGCCGATCGCGTTTTTCAAGGTGCGCACGATCAGCGCATCGGAAATCAGCAGTGCAAGGAGCAGGCAAAGGACAAAGGCGCGTCCCTTGAAACCGCAGAAGATTAGCGCATAGAGGGCGAGCACGATGACGAGCGGTTTCCAGATTTCGACATCGCTCACTGCGGCCATGAACAAATCGAGCCCCGGGTTCGTCCATCGCTCGTTAATAAGATGAAAAACAGCCTGGTCCATCCGCTCCCGCAGGGCGGCCACGATACGGAGGCGCTTCCGGCGAAGCAATCGATTATCCGGCCGCTGCGGAGCGCGTTCTTTGCGTTCCTTTTTCTCTGCTCGATCGCGCACGCCGCGCCGCCCGCGCAACAGATCCTCGCATCGGCGCGGCTGCGCGTTTCGCAACAGGAGATCAATGTGCAAGGCCAGCTGCGCGAGAACGGCCGGATCGTTCCGTTTCGCTTTACCCAAACCGGTCCCGTCATCCGCTACAGCTTCACTGATCCAGACGAAGCGCTGCAGTTGCGCCTCGGCGAAAGCGAATCGCGTCTCGAGGAGATCAACCGTAGCGGCGTCGACAAAATCTCCGGCCCCGAGTTCGAGCAAAAGGTCCGCGGGACGGCGATCAGCTACGAAGATCTCGCGCTGAAATTCATCTACTGGCCGAACGCCACCGTGGTCGGTGAGGACTACGTGAACACGCGCCGCGTCTGGAAGCTCGAGCTACTTCCGCCGGGTCGGCAATCGCAGTACTCGAAGGTATTTGTCTGGTGCGAACAGCAGAGCGGCGCCTTGCTCAAGATGGAAGGATTCGATCTGAACGGACAACTCGTTAGGCGGTTTCAAGTCGTCTCCGCGCAACAGATCGAAGGCCGCTGGTTCCTGAAACAGATGCGCATCGAGCAGCTTGATCCGCAAAGCGGCAAACCAGTCGCCACCACTTACCTCGAGATCAAAAAGTAAGTCATTCCGAGCGGAGCGCAGCGGGGTCGAGGAACCCCTGGATTTTTCGTACGACGCGCCACGGGATCTCTCGACTGCGCTCGAGATGACAGCGTCTTGCTACGCGTCGCTCGCTTCGCGCGCGCCGCTGATGATTTGCGCGAAGCTGCGCGGATCAAGGCTCGCGCCGCCGACCAGCGCGCCATCGATATCCGGCTGCGACATCAAGGTCCGCGCGTTGTCCGGCTTGACGCTGCCGCCGTACTGGATGCGGACTTTCGCGGCGGTCGCGTCGTCTGAGATCTCGGCCAGCGTTCGCCGGACGAATGCATGCGCTTCCTGCGCCTGCTCCGCGCTCGCCGTCTTGCCCGTCCCGATTGCCCACACGGGTTCGTAAGCGACCACCGTTTCGTTGAGTTCCTTCGCGCCAAGGTTCGCCAGGCTTCCGCGCAATTGCGTGCCGAGCACCTTCTCCACTTCACCGGCTTCGCGTTGCTCGAGCGTCTCGCCGATGCAGACAATCGGGCGCAAGGTCGCTTCGAGCGCGGCGCATACCTTGCGATTCACGATCTCGTCCGTTTCGCCGAGTAGTTGCCGGCGTTCGCTATGACCAAGCACGACGTAACGCACGTAGAGCTCGCGCAACATCGTCGCGCTGATCTCGCCGGTGAAGGCGCCGCCCTTTTCCCAGTACATGTTCTGCGCGCCGAGTTTCACGTTCTGCACGTCGTGCAAGAGCTCGCTCACTTTCGCTAGCGAGGTGAACGGCGGCACGATCACAACTTCGACGTCGTTCGAGTCGCCGATCTCACGCAGGAAGGTTTGGGTAAACGCAGCGGCCTCGCCTTGCGTCATGTTCATCTTCCAGTTCGCGGCGATGATTTTCTTGCGCATGGGAGCGAACGTTCGGCGAGCCGCTTAAAATTGGAAGTAGATAAACGGCGTGTAGTGCGGCGGGATGACGAGCAGCACCGTCGCCGCCGCGCCGCCGTAGCCGGTAGCCAGCGGCGGTCGGAAGGCCTCGCCACCAATGCATGGCGAAGGAGGAAGTAAATCTTGCCAGGCGCGCCGCTGCGCCCCGGTGGATTTACGGCACGACCCAGCACGAGCTCAGTGCGTTCTGCATCGTGACAATAGCGCACGCAGGCGCGAGATGCTGCTGATCCGATACAGCGACTCCGCGAGCGGCGGATCGCTAGGCGCGATCACTCAAGGCTGCGACGCCCGGTAGCTCCTTGCCTTCGAGCAACTCGAGCGATGCGCCGCCACCGGTAGAGATGAAGGTCATCTTGTCGGCGAGGCCGGCTTGCTTCACCGCGGTGACGGAATCACCGCCGCCGATGATGGTCGTCGCATTCGACTTCGCGAGCGCCTCCGCGATCGCGATGGTGCCTTCGGCGAAATCCGGAATTTCAAAGACGCCGAGCGGACCATTCCAAAGGATCGTCTTTGCCTTCGCGATCTCGTCTTCGTAGAGCGCGATGGTGGCGTGGCCGATGTCGAGCGCCTGCCACCCGTCGCTGATTCCATGACCGTCAGCGACCTTCCCGGTGTTGCGCTTCTTCGCGCCGGCTTTGAATTCGTCGGCTTCGACCGCATCGATCGGGAGCAGGAACTTCACGCCGGTTTCCTTCGCGTGCGCGAGCAACTCGCGCGCGAGGTCGAGCTTGTCCTCCTCGACTTTGCTCGCGCCCACCGGACGTCCCATCGCTTTCCAAAAGGTGTTCGCCATGGCGCCGCCGATCATGATCGTGTCCGCCCGTTGCATGAGCGATTTGATGACCCCGATCTTATCCGAAACCTTCGAGCCGCCCATGATAACGACGAAAGGCCTGGCGGGTTCCTCGAGCTCGCGCCCGAGATACTTCAGTTCCTTTTCCATGAGCAGGCCCATGGCTGATTGGCCGATGAAACGCGTGACACCGGCGGTGCTGGCGTGTGCGCGATGGGCGGCGCCGAAGGCATCGTTCACGTAGATGTCTCCGAGCTTCGCGAGCGCCTGCGCGAAGGTCGCGTCGTTCGCCTCTTCTTCCGCCTGGAAGCGCACGTTCTCGAGCAGCGCGACGTCGCCATCGTTCATCGACTCGATGATCTTCTCCGCGTCCTCGCCGATCGTGTAATGGCTGAAGATCACCGGTTGATTGATCAGCGTGTGCAGATGATCAGCCACCGGGCGAAGCGAATATTTCGGCACGGGCTTTCCCTTTGGCCGGCCGAAGTGCGCCATCAGGATCGTCTTCGCGCC
>JALZAD010000153.1 GCA_030948555.1 Verrucomicrobiota bacterium
CCGTCGATCAGGAAAGGCGCCTGATGTGAAAATGCTTTCACTGCACTCTGCCGGGCCTCTACTAGAGCGATGAGACGCCCTTTTTTCTTTATTTCCATCGTCGCTGTGTGCGCCTTTGCCATTTCCCCGGTGCAAGCTGACACACGTGAGAACCGACGGCTGAGGAAAGGCAAAATCACCAAGGTCGAAGCGCAGCATTTGGTGCTCAGAGAATTTCCCGGCGCCGCCATCAGGAAGTGTGAGTTGGTCCCGCGCGGGGACCATTCGATCTGGATTGTCACGTTGGTCAAAGCGGGAGAAAGCAAACCGATCAGCGTGCAAGTCGACGGGCGCAGCGGTAAAATTTTCCACTCCGAAAAAGCGCCCAGTTAGTCTCGTGGCTAGGCTGGCAGAGCGACGAGGTCCAGCGCATTCGGCGCTTGCGGTCGCGGTGCGAACGCCGTTCGATCACTCTGCGTGCCGAGCGTCTCCGCAGAGTTCCATCGTTTCCACGACAAGGCGCGGCCGGTCGTCGGCACGTGCCTTTACGGGTGGGTCGCGAGTCTCGCGGCTGTTGCGTTCCAGCTCTCGATCAACTGCTTTACGGTCAGTTTCTACGACGAGGTGCTGCTCCAGGATGGCCACGACTCGAGCATCTGATTCCGCCGCGCGATCTCCGCAGTTGGCAAAATCTTCCCATCTCCGCGATCGCGAATTTCAAACCGGTCGCCGTTGGCGACCTGAGCGAAGCGGCACTCAAGCAAATCCGCGCGCGCAAATTCGCGCTCGTAGAAGTATCGGGAGTAAAGCGGGTAAGAAAACAGTAGAACATGCGGTATGGAATGCCCACAGTTCCCTCGTAAACGGGCCTATAGCTCAGCGGTTAGAGCAGGGGACTCATAATCCCTTGGTCCCAGGTTCGAATCCTGGTGGGCCCAGCCTTCGCTGTGATGCGCAGGAGCAAGAGCGAAGATGCCGCGCAAAAGCGAAGCGACGGCGGGCGAGCTTGGGGCGGAGCTACGGCTCGGCAGGCCAGCCTGGTTGTAGCCAAGCGACGGTGCGCGTGCTTGAGATTCAAACCTACGGCTTCGGCAACGCGGCATGCGCTGAGTTCGCCGCGAAACATTGCTTCTGCTGCGCGCGCGGGCTGAAGATTACATCGGAAATTTGCGCGTCTTTCCACATAATTCGCAGTTTCTCCCGCCGATTGCGTTGACAATGCTCCCTCGTGTTTCAATAATGCCGCGTGTTGAAAAAATTCATCCCGCAAAAGCCCCTGTCGTCGATCGGAGAAGGATCGTTAAGCGCGGGCACTGATGATAACAACGGCCTCGCGCCTCAGCGGGAGGAACCCAGAGCATCTGCACCAACCACCACCGATCACTACAAACCTATGGCTGACCATTCCGGCAAAGACATCCTTTCGAGCGACGTTGAAATCAAAGGCTCGATCAAGTTCCAAAAAGAGCTGCTTATCGACGGCAAAGTAGAGGGCGAGATTCATTCCGACGGCGTCCTCACGATCGGTGAAAACGCTGACATTCGCGGCGAGATCAAGACCAAGTCGATCACCGTTTTCGGTCGTGTTCACGGCAACATCACGGTTGGCGAGCGTTGCGAACTGAAGTCGCGCTGCACCTTGCAGGGTGACCTGAAAGCGGCGCGTCTCGTGATCGAAGAAGGTGCAACTTTCATTGGTAAGTCGGAAGTGACCAGCGGTGCTGCGAAAGCTGGCTCGAACTCCCGTCCCGAGATCGTCCGCAACGACGAGTCGGCTCCGCCCGTGAAGGCGGCTTTCGGCGCTCGCGCCTAACGAGTCTTAGCACCCGCTTCAGCGCCAGTGGCAAAGTCCGGCCCGCTTAAAGCTAGTGTGGAGTGTCCACACTGCGGCTTTAAGCAGATGGAGTATGCCGCCGCAAAGAGCACGATGTGCCGCCAGTGCGGCAGTGCTTTTCAGCCCAGTGCGCTGAAGGCGGCTGAGATAAGGCTGCGCACGCCGCGCGAATCGCCCATCGCATCCGTGGCGGCGGCGGTCTCGAATGCGGAGTCGTCGCTCCTGCACAAGTTCGACGGACTTTGGCAGAAGCAACGCAGCGCGGTCGTCGATTGTTTCGAGTGTAAGACGACGCAAGAGGTGATCTCGAGCGCAGGTTCAACGACCTGCCGGAAGTGCAGCGCGCATCTCGACCTGCGCGATTACAAAATCACGCAGAGCTTCAGCCGCGCGATCCGAACGCATGGCGAGGTGCACGTCACTTCGAGAGGCGACCTCAGCAGTAGCAACGTCACCTGCCGCTCGGCTTTAGTGGAAGGCAAGCTGCGGGGCGATCTCCATTGCGCGGGTAATGTGACGATCAACTACACCGGCAAAATTCCCGGTCGCGTATTCGCAGATCACGTTCTCGTGGAAAGAAAGTCAGAGGTGCAATTCTTCCGGCGAGTTCGGGTCAAGAGCATCGAAATTCGCGGACACATGACCGGTGACGTGATTGCCGAAACGGTTGTCGTCATTCATCGCAATGCTTCGCTCGACGGCAGTGTGACCGCGAAGTCCATCTCTGTGGAAAAAGGCGGGATGTTCTCCGGCCAACTCGTCATTGGGAGTGGTGGTCTCACGCAGGCGGAGCTTCTGCCTGCCGCGCCCGCAGCGGTCCCGACGCAGACGCGCGAAGAAGCGCTGCCCGGCCTAATCCAGCCGTTGCCTGCGACCTAGCCCGCCGGGCTGAATGCGCAAAAAGCTGGTTCCGCGGAGCCCGTATGACCGCCTCGGCGGTTACGTGCATTTACCGCGTCTTATCGACAAGGCGAAGCTGCATCGCCAGGGTCTGCTTAACGGCTACAACTACAAGACGGTTGGCTTCGACAAGCACCTGCTCGCGTTTCTCAAGCTGAACGCCGACAACTTCGAAGAAGCCGCAAATGAATTGGAAACCGACGCCGCTATCCTCGAGTGGGTTCAGAAAAACGGGGCGCAGCATTCAGCCGACGAGATCGAGCATTGGAATGAAGCAATGATCTCGCGTCACCCGGACACGCCGGTAAAGCGCGCCCGCTTCACGCATTTCCTGAAGGAAGCCGGCGGCGAAGGCCGCGCTGACATCCGCACCTACTTCGATCTCATTGAGTTTGACGAAGGGCGGAAGCCGTAGGTGCTGCTGCTCTGCGTTTCTTTGCGTGCAGGGTTAGCACTTCGTCGACCGAACAGACGATGCAGTCCATCCGATGACAACGATCTGTCTTAGGTAACTCGCGGGAATGGCTTGACCCGCCTTGGTGTAAGAAGACACTGAAGACGTGCGCGCGATCGCCGCAACGTTCCTGCTGGTGTCCGCTATCATGGGCATGACGGCTAGCGCACAGAGTCTATCAACATCGTCCATCGGGGGCTGCTATGCGATAGGGAGCGGTCCGAGCCGAGCCCACTCTCTACCCGAACGATAAATTTCGTGTGCGCGCATCGTCCTGGATCGGAGCCAGGCGTGACGCGACGGGAGAGTGGCACGTGTTCGGCTCGAGAGTCTCGCTCTGGACGAAAAATGGCGGCCACAAATTCCGCTGGGATTGGAAGCGTTCCCGCAAGGTAATGTCTTTGATCTCGTGCCGGAGGAACTCACTGCGGCATATCAGGAAAATCCGTCCAGCCTCGCGACTGCGTATCGGAAAGTCGCCGAAGCGGATGGAACTCCGCCAGTGACCGAAGCGACGGCGACTGGTAGCGTAGCAACCAATCGACCTGAGCAACGACTAGAGCCGAAGGCGGTTGGCGCTGCGCCGGTGACAGACAAGCCAGCTACTAAGTCTGCGCGCGTAGCCAGCATCCAGGCGGCGCAAACCGGGAACAGTACAGAGGCGGGCGATCTGATCGATATAACCGCTCTGCACGCGGCCCACTCGCAAAGGCCAGGTCGCGCGAATCCAGCCGCGCCTGTTTTCTACTACCAGCCTGCCCCAGCGGTAACGCTAGATGCAAATCTGGTGCGAGATCCCGGGCTGGCGCGTCTTTCGCTGGACGAGAAGGGGAATGTCACTGCAGCGAAGGTTTTGCGCAGCACAGAGCAGACCCGTTTTGATAACGAAGCCGCTGATACCCTTCGTCGCCGGCGGGCGAAGCCAGGCAGCGGGCGGGATGTCGAGGTCTCCCTCACCAATGTTCTTTCCGGGAAGCGTGCACCTCTCCGTTTGCCCACCACCACTGGTACTATGACTTCTGGCTGAACAGAAGAATTTCACCTCGACCCAGCACAAACGTTAGCGAGCGGAATCTCTAAGTATGAAAAAGCTCGTTTCAGTCACCGTCTCACTCCTCCTCGCGGCAAAGCTGCTCGCGAACAGCGATGAAACTCCGGCTTCTCCGCCTCCATTAGCCGTTCACGTTTTCGCGCCGAACGGAAAGATGGTCTACCACTCCAAGGCGGGACCGAACGGCATTTTCGAGACCGATGCGCTCGACGCCGGTGAGTACGTGGTCCGCTTCAGCTCAGACGAGACTCGCCGTTTGCATGGTTCGCCGTATGCGCTCGCGCTTTACGCCCAGGCGAAATCGGTCACGGAAGAGGCGGTTGCCGGAGAAAGACTGACAGGCCCCGGCGTGGCCATGCGCATCACCGTTCCTTCAGGCGTGAAGATTCTGGGACAGGTCGCGAATGGCGCGGCCGCAACCGCAGAAGGCGTTCGCATCTACAAGGTGCGGATCAAAGGTGGCTGGAGATATGTTTGGAAAAGGTCCGGAGACCGGGAGCAACATCCCCGGCCGCTGGGTGGAAGATAAGTATGCGGATAGCTCAACGAGTTTTCGCCTCGACACGCAGTGGCTCTATCGCCTGCAGGACGAAGCGAAAGCGGGGGCACTTCACTAGGATCGTGACGAGCCGATGCTTCACCCGGCGATAGACAGCAAATGGGGGCTGGCGGCGTCGCGATCGGAAATTGCGTCCTAGGCTGTAAACTGCGCGAAGACGCGGTTCGCTTCTTCCAAGCTTTCTTTGCTGCCAATATCGAACCACGTCCCTTGGATCTGAAATGTCTTCACCGGCTTGCGCTGGTAGAGCCACTGGATGAACCGGCCAGGTTGATCGGGGTTATTTCCCGCTGCGATATAGGTCGTGAAAAGCGAGATCGTCTCGCGCGAAAAGTAGTAGAGCGCGATGCCGGTCAAGGTACTCTTCGGATCCGACGGCTTCTCTTCGAATGAGGTAATCACACCCTCTGCGTCAGTCGTGATCGCGCTGTATTTCTTGATCGCATCGAGGTCGCCGACGTCATAGGTCGCGAGTGTAGCCTCCGAGCCGCGCGCCTTTTCCGCGAACTCCGTGAGCGGCTCGCTGAAAAGATTATCTCCTGCGACGACGATGAGGTCACTGTTCGAGATGTTCTCACGGATCAAAACGAGATTGATGTCTCCGATCGCGCCGAGCTTATCCGAGTCGTCGCTCGAACCGTCGTTGATGATCTTGAACTGCAGTTTGCTTCCACGCTGCTGATACTCCTCAGACCACGATTGGAAATCGCGCGCGAATTTGTTGTTTGTGACGACATAGACGGTCTCGATGTCCGGAATCGGCGCGAGATTATCGAGCACCCATTCGATCATCGGTTTGCCCGCCACTGCGAGGAGCGGCTTCGCTTTCGTGAGGGTCAGCGGATAAAGGCGGGTTGCGTAACCGGCAGCGAGGATGAGCACGTTCATAGCGATTTGAAAACGCGCCTGATCATCGGCGCGAGTGCGCAAAGTAATCAGGCGGAGAGGCGCGGCCAGTGATTCTTATTTCGCGGGCAACGCCGCTTCCTGCAGCCGTTTCTGCAGCGGCCCGATCCGCGCCTCGTCCGTGATCTTTCCATGCGTCACCGCGTCGACGACATAGAAGGTATCGATCGCGGCGCCTTTCTCCGTGCTGATCCGCGAGAGCGTGATCGACACGCGTTCCTCGCGCAGCGCATTCACCAGATCGTAGAGCAAACCGACGCGGTCCGGCGTTTGGATTGAGATGAGCGTGTAATCGGGATGCGCGCGGTTGTCCGTGGTGATCAGGGTGGAAAACTCGACGCCGCCCGGCTTCCGCTTCTGAATCTCGCCGCGCGCTTTTTCGAGCAGCGGTCGGAAGTCGAATCGCGCATCGGTTAGCGCTTTCCGCAAGGTTTGCCTAACGAGTGTGATGTCGCGCTCGTCGCTGACCGCGCGCGCGTTCAAGTCGCACACCCGAAAGACGTCGAGGACGACGTTGTCACCGCGCGTGTAGATGTCGGCGCTCAAGATGTTGAGCGGCACAACCGCGAAGGAGCCGGCGATTTTCGCCAGAAGCTGCTGCCCGTCCCAGGTGCAAACGGAAACTGTGCTGTGCCCTTGCTCCGGAGCCGCTTCCCACTTATCGGCCGGGACGAGCGGCGGCTCGTCGCGCACGTACAGGTTCTCGAGAAACGAGCGGAAGAGCTCCAGATGCGAAGCGATCTCATCGACGCTGAAGGCGCGGAAGTAATTGTCCGGCATGAACTCGAAGTGCGCGTCGATCTCGTCTTCGAAGTCGGACGAAAGTTTCCCGACGAGCGCTTTCTGCAACGTGTCGCGCTCGATCCTCCGCTGCTCGTAAAACGCTGCGCGATCGGACAGGTATTGCGTCGTGGAATGGTAGAGCTGCCAGACGAGCGACTCCTTCCAATCGGACCAGCCTTCCGCGCTCGTGCCCTGACCATCGGCGAGCGTCAGCAGCATGAGCGCGTCGAGATTCTTCTGGTTGCGCACCAGCCGCGCGAATTCCACGATCGTTTCCGGATCATCGAGGTTCCGCTGCTGCGCCATCATCGAAAGCGTGATGTGATGATCGACCAGCAGGATGAGTGAACGCCGCTCTTCCGGCGCGAGCTGCAGCCGCATCGCCGCGCGTTGCGCGAAGAGCGCGCTCGCTTCCGAATGCGGCCGCGCACCGACGGCCTTGCCGGTGTCGTGCAGGAGCAGCGCGAGGTAGAGCACAACGGGGTCGTCCAGCTTCTCAAACAGCGAGCGATAAGAACGGAGCTTCGGGTTTTCCGTGCTCACGAGCGCATCGAGTTTTTCGATGCAGACCAGCGTGTGTTCGTCCGCGGTGTAGCGATGGAAAAACTCATGCTGCACAAGGCAGGTCAGCGGACCGAACTCCGGGATGTAACGCCCGAGGAAATCGACGCGATGCATCATGCGCAGGATGCGTCCCGTTTTTCCTTTTTGTGAAAGGATGTGCCGGAAGATCTCTCGCGGCGCCTTTGCGTAAGTGTAGGTCTTCGTCACGATGCCGGGGCTGCGCGCGAGCGTTTCCTCCAGCGCCGGACTCAGCTCGAGGCCGCGCGACTGCGCGATAGCGAAGACCTGCATCAACGTCGTCGGATCGCGTTCGAGCAGCGCGTCATCCTTGAGGAACAGCTTCCCGTCACGCGCGAGGAACTCGCCGAGGTCTTCCTCCTGCGATGCAGTCGGCGCGAGAAAATCGAAAACAACAGGCGAGCCATCGGTCGTGCGACGCGCGCCGAATTGCTCCGTGGTTCGCTCGGTCACGCGGAAGATGTTTCGCGTGTGCTCGTAGTAATCCTTCATCAAGGCCTCGCTCAGCGGCTCGTTCCGCTTCTGCGTGTAGTGCAGACGTTTTGCGATCTGCTCCTGCACGTTCAAATGCAGGACGTCGGTCGCGCGGCCGGTGGCATAGTGGAGGTCGTTGCGCAGCCGGAGCAGGAAATCGTAGGCCGCATCGATGCGGCGCTGATCGCCGTGGCTCAGCCAATCTTTCCCGACCAGATGCGTGGTGGTTAATGCGCCTTCACGGAAGGACGAGATCCACAGCAGGTTTTGGTAATCGCGCAGCCCGCCGCAACCGCTCTTCAGATGCGGCTCCTGCATGTAGACGCTGTTGCCAAACTTCGCGTGACGCGCCGCTTGATCTTCCATGCGCAGCTCGACGTATTCGCGCTCGTAGCCTTCGACACACTGCGCGCGGAAAGCGCTGCGAAATTGTCGCTCGAGCTCGAGATCGCCAGCGATGAAACGCGACTCGAGCATCGCCGTCTTCGAAAGCATCTCGCGATTCGCATGTTCGATCGCTTCGGCAATCGAGCGCGTCGAATGGCCGACCTTGAAGCCGATGTCCCAAAGGGAATAGAGGATCTGCTCAATCACCTGTGCGACGTACGGCGAAACATCGAGACCTTCGGCGTCGTGCAGGAACATGACGTCGACATCGCTGAACGGATTCAGTTCGCCACGACCGTAACCACCAAGCGCAAGAAGGGTGAGCGGCGTCTTTTCGGATCCGCTTTCGCGCTGCGCGAAGTTATCCGCCGCGTTCAAGACGTGCCTGAGCAGGATGTCGACAAGGTTGCGGCGCCGCGCGCAGATGTCGCGACCGCCGCCACCCGCCTGGTGTTTCAGGCGAAGCCGATGTTCCTCGATCCGGAGGAACTTCCGGTAGAGCGGGAGGACGTCGGTGGGACGGATATCGCCCGCCGGCGCGAGCTCGCGCTCCGCATGAGCAAGGACCTTATCAAGGTGAAGCGACACTGCGGGAACCTAGCGCGCTGCGCGCCGTCGAAAAGCCCGGCGGATCAGAGCTCGATCGCGTAACGCTTCATCTTGTTGTAAAGCGTCGGCCGCTGAATCCCGAGCAACTGCGCGGCCTTCTTCTTGTTGCCGTGCGATTGCGCGAGCGCCTGGAGGATGGCGTTGCGTTCGAGATCATCGAGACTTTGCACACCTCCATGGCTCCCGCCGTTGGACTGCGTCGCCGCGCCGGCTTGCTGCTGCAGGACAACAGGCAACTGCACTTCCGCGGGCAATTCTTTCACGCCAATCTGTTCGTTGCGCGCGAGCACCACCGCGTACTCCATCGCGTTTTGCAGCTCGCGGACATTTCCGCGCCAGCTGTAATCGAGCAGCTTCTGGAATGCTTCCGGTGCAATCTCCGGTTCGTGCTTTCCGAGCTGTTGGGCGAATTGCCTAACGAATGAAGCGACCAGGGGCGGAATGTCTTCCTTCCGCTCGCGCAACGGCGGCACCTCGATCTGGAAGGTGTTGATTCGATAGTAAAGATCAGCGCGCAGCCGGTTCTCGGAAAGCGCCTGCGGAATCGGACGGTTCGTCGCCGCGATCACGCGGAAGTCCGCTTTCAATGTGCGCGTGCTCCCGAGCGGGCGGTACTCGCGTTCCTGCAGGACGCGCAGAAAACGCGTCTGCAATTCCGGCGGCATTTCAGATATTTCGTCGAGGAACAAGGTGCTGCCGCTTGCCGCGGCGATCATGCCGGGGAAGTCGTTGACCGCGCCGGTGAACGCCCCTTTCGCGTAACCGAACAGCTCCGACTCGATCATGCTTTGCGGGAACGCCGCGCAGTTCAGTTTCACCATCGACTTCGCGGCGCGCCGGCTTTTGCTGTGGATCACATTCGCGATCACTTCCTTGCCGACGCCGCTCTCGCCGGTGATCAGGACGTTCGCTTCCGACGGTGCCATCGCGTTGATCAGCTCATGAATCTCCTGCATCGCCTTGCTTTTGAACACGGGCGCGAGCCGCGTCTCCGCGATCTCGAGGCGCTTCTCCAACTCATGCGTCCGCTCGCGAAGCTCTTCCGTCTCGCGCAGCAGCGACTGCTTCTCGATCGCCTTCTCGATCAGGCTCAGGAGTTCCTCCGGCGCGTAAGGTTTGCTGATGAAATGGTACGCGCCGCGCTTGATCGACTCGATCGCGTTGTTCAGCGAATCATGCGCGGTCAGGATGATGACCTGCGTTCCGGGATGCTCACGCTTGATCTGGTCGAGCATCTCGAGTCCATCCGCGTCCGGTAGTTGCAGGTCGAGAAGGACGACCGCGGGCAGGTTGCTCTTGAGACTCTTGAGACCTTGCGCCGCGGTGCTCGCGGGCTCCGGTCGGTAGCCATGTCGGCCGAGCAAAGCTTCCAGCGTGAGCAGGATTGGCCGCTCATCGTCGATGATTAGAATCCTGCGATTCTCCGCGCTCATCTCGAGGTTAGCGCGACTGCCCGTGCACTAGTTCTGCTCGACGAGCGGCAGGACGATGATGGTGACGAGTGATGATGATGCAGAATCATTACGTGCCTCGATCTGGCCGCGATGCGCTTCGATAATATTGCGCACGCGATGCAGTCCAAGCCCATAGTGGCCGTGCTTCAGGTTGCGAAACGGCTCGCGCCCCCAGGCCGCGGTTGACTCCGCAAAGCCCGTCTTCGGCTCCGTCACCGCAATGCGGAGTTCGCCGTTCGCGTTCGCGCTGATCTTGATCGGGCCTGACCCGCGCGCGTGTTGAAACGCGTTGCCGACAAGGTGCAGGAGCGATTGCAGAAATAGCTGCGGATCGATCGAGACAACGCTCTCGCCGACATTCACGTCCCACTCGATCTCAGCGCTGTTCTCCGGAAATTCGGTGCGCACCTTCGCCTCAAAGTCCTCCAGCAACGCCTTCGATTCGTACGACATCTCCGTCAGCTTCGGCGTCGCGAGCGAACCGGTGAGACGTTGCAGCGCGGTGCTCATCTCGCCGAGCATTCCGCGAAGACGCTGCACCTCGTCTTTGATCTCCGCGTCGCTCGCGATCTCCTTCAGGTAGGCGGATTGCAGCTCAGCGGCGTTGAGTTGATTGCGCAGGTCGTGGCTCAGTTGCCTGACGAATCGCGCCACATCTGCCATCGGCACCCGCAGATCGCTCGAGTTCGTTTCGGACATGTCGTTAGGCGGCGACGCGAAAGAACTTCGCCCCCGCGGGCTCGGCCGGATTCGACGCGTTGATGCTCGGATCGTTCACCGCCAAATGTCTAAGCACGTGATAGACC
>JALZAD010000155.1 GCA_030948555.1 Verrucomicrobiota bacterium
GCGTCGATCACGTGATGAACTTCGCCTGGAAATTCATGCTCCCGATGGCGTTCGCGTGTTTCGTCGCGGCTGCTGTCTGGCACTATCAGGCGCGCGGATTGGCAGCGTGGCTCTGGTCGCTCGCGATTGTCGGAGTCTGCTACTTCGGGCTTTCGCACACACCGGGCACGCAAAAGAAATTCGCGCCGCGGACCTACCGCTTCGCTGAATGAACGCAGCGCCGCTCATCGTCATCGCAATCGTGACGCTGAGTGGCGCGCTCGCCGCCGCGTTGTTGCGCAAGCTGATCCATGCCGCGCTTTGCCTCGTCATCAGCTTCTTCGGCATCGCGGCCTTCTACTTCTGGTTAGGCGCGGAGTTCCTCGGCCTCGTGCAAATCTTCGTCTACGTCGGCGCGGTCGCGGTCCTGGTTGTCTTCACCATTCTGCTCACGCGTCGCGAGGCGGAGACGAACTTCGGCTTCAACTGGGGCGGTGCGGTGATCGCACTCTCCGTTTTCGCCGGACTCCTCTGGGCGATTTTTGGAACTCCGAATCTAGCCAGCGCTGCTTCCGCGATTGAGCCGCTCACCGTCGGTCGTATTGGCGAAATTCTCATGACCGACTTCGTCTGGCCGCTGCAATGCGTCGGGCTTGTTCTCACCGCAGCGTTGCTCGGCGCCCTCGTCCTCGTGATGGAGGAGAAGCGATGACCGCAACGCTCCAGATCGTCCTCGCGATCTCATCCGCGCTGTTTTCGATCGGCCTGCTCGCCGCGCTCAGCCGTCGACACGCCATCTTCATCCTCATCGGGATCGAGCTGATGCTCGCCGCCGCGAACCTGAACTTCGTCGCCTTCTGGCGTTTCGGCCCGCAGCCGCAGCCGCCCACCGGTGTGATGGTCGCGATCTTCGCGGTTGCGATCGCGGCGGCCGAAGCCGCGGTTGGCCTCGCGCTCGTGATCGCAGTTTACCGTCACTACCGGACGGCCGACGTCGACCAACTGGATCAGCTCAAAGGATGACGCTGAACATCGTCACAAACCTTTGGCTGATTCCCGCGGTGCCGCTCGCCGCGTCGTTGATCATTCTGAGCCTGCACAAATCGCGGCGTCGCGCGGCGTGCACGATTGCGATCGCCGGACAACTCATCGCGTGCGCTCTCGCTGTGCTGGCATTCACGCGCACGGTCGCCGTTCCGGGCTTCCACGCGGACCACAATTTCACCTGGTTCACGTTTGGCGATCAGGCGCTGCGCATCGGCTGGGTTCTCGACCCGCTCAGCGCGGCGATGCTGCTCATGATCACGTTTGTGGCGCTCTGGATCTTCGTCTTCAGCGTCGGCTACATGGGCGAGGACAAAAACTTCGCGCGCTTCTTCGCCTACCTGTCGTTCTTCACCGCCGCGATGCTCGGCGTGATCATCGCGAACAGCCTGCTTCTTCTCTTTGTCTGCTGGGAGCTGGTCGGTCTCGCGTCGTTTCTCCTCATTGGATTTTGGATCGAGCGCCCGAGCGCAGCGGCCGCGGCGAAGAAGGCATTCATCACCACCCGCATCGGCGACATCGGTTTATTTCTCGGCCTGCTTTGGCTCTACAAGCGCACCGGCACGACCCTCTTCTTTGATCACGGCGCGGGTTCGCTCGAGACCGCCGCGCTCCGGGGGATCGGGGCGAGCGCGACCGCCATCGCGCTCCTGATCTTCTGCGGCGCGGTGGGCAAGTCGGGTCAGTTCCCGCTCCATGTCTGGCTGCCCGACGCGATGGAGGGACCGACTCCGGTGAGCGCATTAATTCACGCCGCGACGATGGTTGCAGCCGGCGTCTTCCTCGTCGCGCGCGTCTATCCGCTCTTCGCGTTAGGCGCGGTGCACGGGGTGACCACTTCGCTCACCGTCGTGGTCTGGATCGGAGTCATCACCGCGCTGATGGCGTCGTTGATCGCGATCGCGCAATACGACATCAAGCGCATTCTGGCCTACTCCACCGTCTCGCAGCTTGGATTGATGATGGTCTCGTTAGGCGTCGGCGGAGCCACTGCGGGAATCATGCACCTGCTCGCCCATGGTTTCTTCAAGGCGCTGCTCTTTCTCGGCGCCGGCTCGGTCATTCACGGCAGCCATCACGAGCAGGACATCCGGAAAATGGGCGGCTTGCGCGGGATCATGCCCGTTACTTTCGCCACCTACGCGGTCGGCATGATGGCGCTGAGCGGCGTGCCGCTTTTGTTTTCCGGCGCGTGGACAAAGGAAGAGATCCTTCACGCCACCGCGCATTGGCCGAGCTCGCGCGTGCCTTACTACCTCACGATGCTGGGCGTGGTTCTAACCGCGTTCTACATGACGCGGCAGATGATCTACGTCTTCTTCGGCGCGCGCCGCTCCGCTTCCGAACACGCGCATGAAAGTCCCCGGGTCATGACCCTGCCGCTGATCGTCCTCGCCGTCTGCACCG
>JALZAD010000156.1 GCA_030948555.1 Verrucomicrobiota bacterium
GCGCGGACCCTCCTCGCGAAGCAGCAGGCGGCTTCGCCAACCCCGACCCAAAGTGCATCGCCGGCAGCCACCGCGACCCCGGTGCCGACGCCCGCGAAGCCTGCGATCGACCAGAACGCACAGGTCGTCATCTTCGGTTATCACCGCTTCGAGAAGACGGTGCATCGGCCCGACACCGAGATGACGCCGGAAATGTTTGAAGGGCAGATGAAAATGCTGAAGGACCGGAACATCCCGGTCATCGGCTTGCAGGATTTCATGGCTTGGAAACGCGGCGAAAAAAACATCCCGCCGAAGGCCGCGATCATCACTTTCGACGACGGTTGGAAATCGCAATACGAAGTCGGTTGGCCGATCCTGAAAAAGTACGGCTTCCCTGTGACGCTGTTCATCTACACCGAAGGCGTGAAGGGAATGAAGTACGGCGGTGGCGCCGCCATGAGCTGGGAAATGCTGGCGGAGATGCGTGATGCCGGAGCCGACATCGAGGCGCACTCGGCGACGCACCAGGATTTGCGGAAGCCATTCGACAAGACGCTGAAGAAGAGGCTCAGCCCGGACGAGTATCAGGAATTTCTCCAGCGCGAAGTGATCGCTTCGAAGCAGTTGCTCGAATCGAAACTCGCCATCCGGGTGAACTCGTTCGCCGTCCCGTTCGGTTACATCAACGACCAGGTGCGCGAGTTCATCAACAAAGCGGGCTACGAAGGTGTCTTCACCGTCTACGGTCAGCACCTCACCTACAGCTCGCCTAACGACTCGTTAGGCCGCTACCTCATGGAAGGCAACAAGCCGAAGGTTTTCGAGGATGCGATCAACTTCGGCGCGGGTACGAACGCGCCCGCGGTGGCGGAGTACTCGACGACGGATTTGCAGGCGCAGCCGGGTGACGGGCAGACGGTGCAAACGGCGATGCCGCTGATCAAGGCGAACCTCACCAGCATGGGCCAGATCGACAACGGCAGCGTGCAGATGCGCATCAGCGGAGTTGGTTTGGTGCAACCGAGCTTCGATGCGGCGAGCAACTCCGTGACGTATCAGCCGACGCAAAAGCTGAAGGATAAATCCGTGACGGTGATCATCTCCGCGACCTCGCAGGGAAAGAAAGTCGAGGCGCATTGGACCTTCTCGATTGAAGAAGGAGCGCTCAACGCGCCTGCCGCGACACCTGCGCCGAGCGCTGCGGCGTCGGCTTCACCCGCGAAGAAGAAATAGATGTTTTCCCAGCTCGGCGACAAGCTGCAGGACATCTTCAAGGACCTGCGCGGTCACGGCTCCATCTCGGAGACGAACATCAATGACGCGCTGCGCCAGGTGCGACTCGCGCTCCTCGAAGCGGACGTCGACTTCAACGTCGCAAAGCAATTCATCGCGCGGGTGAAGGTCAAGGCGCTCGGCGAAGAAGTGCTGCGCAGCGTCACGCCCGGTCAGCAGATGGTGAAGATTTTTCACGATGAGCTGACGACGTTGCTCGGCGGCAATGCCGCTCCGCTCAATCTCGAGAAGCCCGCGCGCATCTTGATGGTCGGGCTCAACGGCGCGGGCAAAACGACTTCGTCCGCGAAGCTGGCGAAGCTGCTGAAGAAGCAAGGCCGCACGCCTCTATTGATCGCGTCTGACTTGCATCGTCCGGCCGCGATCGAACAACTCGCAACGCTTGCCGGGCAAGTCGACGTGCCGGTATTCAGGCCAGCGGCGAACGAGAAGAACGTGGTGCGTTCGGCGAGCGCGGCGCTCGAATGGGCTAAGACGCAAACCGGCAACGTGCAGATCTTCGACACGGCCGGCCGGCAGGAGATCGACACCGCGTTGATCGAGGAGATCAAGCAGCTCAAGGAGTTCCTGAAGCCGCAGGAGATTCTGCTCGTGGCGGACGCCGCGACCGGTCAGCAGGCGGTCAGCGTCGCCACACACTTCAACGATGCGCTCGGCATCACGGGCATCATTTTGACCAAACTCGACGGCGACGCACGCGGTGGCGCGGCGCTCTCGATGCGCGAAGTCACGCAGCGGCCGATCAAATTCGCCGGAGTGGGGGAGAAGCTCGATCAGTTCGAGCAGTTCGTGCCGGATCGGCTCGCGGGCCGCATACTCGGGATGGGCGACATCATCGGGCTGGTCGAGAAAGCCGCGGAAGCGTTCGACGAAGAAGAGGCGCTGCGGATGGAGAAGAAGCTCCGGACGGCGTCGTTCGACTTCAACGATTTCCTCGCCCAGTTCAAGATGATGCGGAAGATGGGGCCGCTGGAAAACATCCTTGGCATGATCCCCGGTCTGAGTAACGTCCAGGGCCTCTCGGTTGACGAGAAGCAGATCAAACGCACGGAAGCAATTGTGCTTTCGATGACGAGCGACGAGCGCGCGCGGCCCGACATTCTAAATGCCCGGCGGCGTCAGCGCATCGCCCGCGGAAGCGGGAGCACGGTGACCGAAGTGAACGACTTGCTGCAGCGGTTCA
>JALZAD010000158.1 GCA_030948555.1 Verrucomicrobiota bacterium
TCTGTCCGTCGCGGAAGTGAAGGTAGCGCGGCGCGGAGAGCGGAAAGTCGACCGTCTGCTCGCGGAAATGGGAGAAGACGTGGAGCACGCGCGCCGGTTCCTTGAAGGGCAGGCCGCGGAGGAAGAGATCGTTGATCAGGCTGAAGATCGCGGTGTTCAACCCGATGCCGAGCGCGAGGGTGAGGAGCGCTAGGAGAGTGAAGCCCGGCGTTTTGCAGAGCTGACGGAGAGCGAAGCGGAAGTCGGTGTTCATAGGCGGTCTATGGCTTACGAGCGAGATGCGCCGGCGCGGGCATTTGGATTCAATAAAGCAGACGCCGCCCGCGCAAGATTTGTCTAACGAATGATGACACGCGCTTTCTGCTGTCATCCCGCATCGCGCAGACGACGAGGGGCCTCACAGAGGGTGGTAGATCGCGCAACGGCCTGAGGACGTCGCCAGCTCCGAGCGTGAGATCCTTCGGCGTCTTCGCAGCCTCAGGATGACACATCTGCGTGTGTCACTTCAGCAAATACTCGCGAATGAACTGCACCGTGGCGTAGAACTGGAAGTCCTGATTCTTCTTCTTCTGGAAGCCGTGCCCTTCGTCCTTCCCGACGAGATACCAGGCCGGCGTGCCTTGCTCTTTAAGGGCCGCGACGATCTGATCGGCTTCGCTTTTCGGAACGCGGGGATCGTTCGCGCCGGCCACCACGAACATCGGCTTGGTGATCTTCGCAGCGTTGTTTAACGCGGCGATGCGCTCCATGAATTCCGCCTGCTGTGGATCGCGTTCATCGCCGTATTCGACGCGACGCAAATCACGCCGATAGCTCTCCGTATTCTTCAGGAAGGTGGCGAGATTCGACATGCCGACGACGTCCAGCGAGCAGCGAATCCGATCCGCGTAATTCCACGAAACCTGCAAGGTCATGAAGCCGCCGTACGATCCGCCGGTGACCATGACGCGCTCCGGATCGAGCTTCGGATTCGCGGCGATCCAGTCAAAGAGCGCGTTGATGTCCTTGTAGGAATCCTCGCGCTTCAGGCCGTTATCGAGCTGGAGGAAGGTCTTTCCGTACCCGGCCGAGCCGCGAACGTTCGGCATGATCATGGCGCAGCCGAGCTCGTTGATCAGGTAATTGGTGCGGCCGCCGAAGGCAGGTCGGAATTCCCCCTCCGGTCCGCCGTGAATGCTGATAATGACGGGCCGTTTTCCGGGAAATTTGCTCTCGTTAGGCAAGTAGAGGAAGCCGCTGATCTCGCGCCCATCGAAGCTCTTCCACTTCACCACCTGTGGCTCGACGAAACTGTTCGCCGGGATGCCGCCCGTTTCGCTCGTCGTCCAGCGCGTCACCACGTTTTTACCGCCCGCAGTCGACCATGAGTAAGCATCGGACGGCGACCGCGCGCCATTCACGCTGAAGCCGAGGAGGCTCTGCTTCGCGTCGGGGTGCCACTTCACGCCATTGATGACCGACGGCGCGAGCGGCGGATTAAAGGATGGCTCCGTCTTCGCGCCGGCTTTGTCGCCTGCGACGTCGACCACGTGCAGCGTGCTCAGGCCATCTTCGTCTAACGTGTAGGCGATGTGTTTGCCGTCAGGACTGAGGTCCCAGTCATCGACATCGAACTTCTCGTTAGGCAGCAGGTAAGTGTGCTTGCCGCTCGCGAGATCGAGGTACGCCAGGCGCTGGAATTCCGATTCCCGATCAGTCGTGACGTAAAGCCCTTTCCCATCTTTTGAGAAGAGCGCCTTCGTGTAGGCGACCTTCTCCGGGCTCCGTGGCGTCAGCTCTTTGCGCTCGCCGCTCTGCGTATCAACAAGCCAGAGATAGCTCTCGTTGATCGAAATCTCCTCGAGCACGACGAGCTGCTTGTCGTCCGGCGACCAATCCTCCACCTGCCAGCCGCCACCCTTCAGTTCGGCGACAAGACGATCGCTTTTCGAGTCGTTAGGCGACTGGATGTAGATGTCGTTATCTGCGCCGGTGCGCCGCGTAGAGGTGTAAGCAACCCGATCGCTTTTCGTGCTCCAGACTGGATCAGAGTTCCTGGACTTTCCGTCGGTCAGCAGCGTCACGTCACCGGTGGCAAAATCGTAGCGGTAGTTCTGGTTGAACTCGTTCCCACCCGCGCTTTTCGAAAAGAGGAAGAAAGCGCCGTTCTGCGGATCCATGGTTGCGCTGGTTACGCGATCGGGAAAGAACGTCAGCTGCGTCCGCGCGCCGCCGGGTTGCGTCACGAGATGGACCTGGTTCGTATCAGCGAAGCGCGTGAGGATAAGCGCTTCCGGTCGTTTCGGGTTCCAATCCACGAACGCCGCCGCTCGCGCCTCCGTGTAACGGCCAACTTGCTCGGCCAGCTCCGCAGGGATTGGAGGAATGCCGTCGACCATCAGGCTGTCCGGCGGCGTGATGCTTTTCGGCGCATCAGCCGCTCTCGCGGCCGCGATTGGGAGAAGAAAGGCGAAGGCGAAAGCGAGCGATTTGTTCATAAGATCTCAGCTGCCGGAGCGGTTTCGAACGACCACAGCGTCGGCGCTGTTGATCACGCCGTCGAGGTTCACATCGGAGCGGAAGTTTGTCGCATCGGTCGCCTGACCGGAGCGGTTGCGGGTGATGGTTGCGTCCGCGGAATTCACGACTCCGTCAGCATTGATATCGCCGAGCCGCACGTTCATCGGCACCGAGATCGCCGCGCTGCTGTTGCCGAACGAATCCTGCACGTTCGTGAGCGCAATTGTGATCGTCTGCGCGTTCGCGACGTTCGCGAGATTGACCACGAACTGATGTGGGTCGCTCCCGATTGCGCTGCTCGTCACAGTCCCGCTCGAGACAGTTGCCGCGCTTACGCTGGTCAGCGGATTCGCGAACGAGAAGACGATGGTGTGCTGGCCATTTCCGCCGCGCGACTCCACGCCCGGCGCTCCGGTCAGCGGCAACGCCATAGCAAACTCACCTGCGTTGCCGTGCGTCTTTGTTGAGACAACATCGACGAGCGGCACCGAGCCGATGACGCTCGCTGGTCCGAGCACATTCCAGTGCAGCGGGAGCGTTTGCCGCATGTGTTCATCCGCCGTGCTCCAATGGTGTCCGCCCGGCAGAACGTTGGTGATGCCGTTGGTCACGCCTTTTGCGGTTAGCTTCTCCATCAGGTGTTCGCCGCGAAGATAGTTCGCGTCGTTCGGCTCTGAAGTGAGCGGGCCGTACTGGATGAACCAGGCGATGCTCTGCATTGCTGCGGGCGTGCTGTTGCAGACAAGACTTGGCCCGTTGTTGAGCGCGGCATAAGCAGTGTCGCGTGGGTTCCCGAACACCGGATCGAACATCGCGTTGAGGAATGTCTGATCGGCAACGTCCACGTCATGACAGCTGACACGCGAATAAAAGTGCGTGCCGTCGAACGCGCCCACGGTGCGGAATAATTGCGGATACTTCGCGCCGATCTTCACGCTCATGAAGCCGCCTAACGAAAAGCCGTCCACGCCGCGACCAGCGCGATTTGGCACCGTGCGGAAGTTCGCGTCGACATAGGGAATGACTTCATTGAGCAGATAATCTTCGAATCTGCCGGTGCCGATTCCGGGCGCGCTGGTTGACTGCGGCGACTTGAAGTTCGTCACCATCCCGGAGACGACGTTGTCATCGCTCGAGCTGCCGGGCGAGACGATGATCATGGGCCCGACGCTGCCCGCCGCGAGCAGCTCTTCATAAACGTCGATCACGTTGCGGCCGCCGCGCGTGTCGTCCTGGTTTTTGTTGAACCATTCGCTCGCGTGCCCGCGAAAAAGATAGAGCACGGGATAGCGCCGCCCGGGTGATTCTGCGTAACCCGGCGGCGTGTAGAGGAAGAATTCTTTCGCGACGCCGAGCACCTGGCTTTGCAGCTGCACTTTCTGCACGCGCGTGTCGTAGACGGGCACACAGCGGTCGGCCCAATTCGCGACCGTCGCGGTGATCGTCTGGTTTGCGCTCGCGGTTGCTTTGCGGTTCGGCAGCTCGCTGCAATCGAGCGCCTTCTCGCCTCTGTCCCACGAGCCGCGCGTGAACTTGAACTCCATCGCGTAGCCATCGGTGGTCGTGATTGTGCCGTGAGCGTGCGTGGCGCTGTCGCGGGTCAGCGGCGTCGCGCCCGGATCCCAATTCTGAAAATTTCCGGCGACGTAGATCGTATCTGAGCTGGGCGTGTCGGCGGGTAGCGTGACGTCGAAGGTCACCGAAACCGGTGCTCCGACTTGCGCCCGGGCGGCATGGATGCCGACAAAGATGAGAGTGACGGCGGCGAAGAGCCGGGCGAGCAAGGAGGCAGTGACGAAATGCACGTAGGCACTACGGAACTCGAGGTCAAAACGGCCGCAGGCGCACGGCGGTCGCGCAACCAGATACTCGCTGAAGCGCACCCCAATTTCCGATCGAGGATGCCCGCTGCCTACGCACTTCGATGGCGAAGGATCAACCGCTGCGCGCGAACTGCTTCATTCTTTGCGCTCCGGTGGCGTAAGCTGCGACGCGAATGTGCCGGAATTATTGCGGATGATGATGCTGTCGCCCGCAGTGATGAATCCGTCGTCATTCACATCGCTGCGGAAGCTTGCCGCGTCGGCGACGCGGCCGGAGCGGTTCCGCGTCAGGACCGCATCTGCGGAGTTGACGACGCCGTCGCCGTTCGCGTCTCCCAGAAGGAAAGTGACACGAACAGAGATATCGCGCGGCGTCGTGCCGTCGCTCACATCGTGCAACGTGACCATGATGGTCTGCCCATTGGAAACGCTGGTCAGGTCCAGGGTCACGCTGCGATTTGTCGTCGTCCTTCCGGAGTATTCTCTCAGCTCCGCCGTTTGACCTGGCCCTGGTGTGACGGTCGCTCCGCTAAAGGTAATCGCGTTCGCAAAGGTGAAGACGATCTGGTGATCGCCGTTCGCGCTCGCGCGCGGTTCGATCGCGGGCACGCCGGAGAGCGGCAGCGGGATGTCGAACACCGCGCCATGCACTTTGCGTGAAACGACCGCGGGCGCGGCGCTCGCGCCGATGTCATACCGGGCGAGGACGAAGTCAGCGGTGTTGTAGAGCGGCGTGTAGCCGGCCGCGATCACCTTTCCGTTTTGCAAAGCGAGCGCCTCCGTCTGGACAGAGTTGGAGCCGAACGGCGTTCGTGTAATGCCGTTCGTGCCAAACGTCGGGTCGAGCGCGCCTGCGGCCGTGAAGCGCATGAGCAGGAAGCCTGACCTCGTCGAACTGTTCGAGTCGCCAAGCGCGAGGATCTTTCCGTCCGGCTGCAGGAGGACGGCGGTGAGTTCTTCGTCGGCGAGATTGTTCAACGTGAAGACGACCTGCCCGCCGTTGCCAAAGGTAGAATCGAGGCTGCCGTCCGGGTTGTAGCGCAGGAGAGCGAAGTCGTTGTTCACCGCGTTGCTTCGATTCGCCCAGCCGGCGAGGATGATTTTACCGTCCGGTTGCAGGACCGCGTCGGCCGCGCCGTCTTCGAAACCGCCGCCCACGTCTGTCTTCCTGAAACCGGCGTTGCCGAAAGTTGTGTCGCGCGTGCCGTCGGAGTTATAGCGCGCGACGAGAAAATCGAAATAGCCGCGGCCATCCGAGTCGCCCGCGACAATGATCTTGCCGTCCGGCTGGAGGAGCACCTTGGTCGCGTCATCCGCGAAGTAGTCCGGCGAGTCGCCGAAGTCAGAGATGACGACTCCGCGATTGCCAAACGAGCTGTCGAGCGAGCCATCAAGGTGGTAGCGAGCAAGTGCGATGTTGCTGTTGCGTTGCTCGCCTGGCGGACGCGGAATCGCCGTGTTGCTCGCGGCGACAATCTTTCCGTCCGGCTGCTGCGCGACCGAGCCGATAGAATCGAAATACGTGCCGACGTTTGTCGTCACCAGACCGCCATTACCGAAGGTCGTGTCGAGCGTCCCGTCAGCGTTGTAGCGGACGAGAGCGAACGATGAATCGACTACCGAGGGCTGCGCGATCGAGCCGGCAAGGAGGATTTTTCCGTCGCTGAGAACGAGGACGTCATCGCCAATTTCATTTCGGTTTGCGGCGAAGACGGTAGTGACTTTGGCGCCGCTACCGAACGTGCTGTCGAGCGTGGCATCGGCGTTGTAGCGCACGAGCGCGAACTGCGGTGTCGCTGAGCTTGGAGGTTGGGTGTAGCCGACCGCGAGGATCTTTCCGTCCGGCTGCACCGTTGTGCGGAGGAGGACGTCGGTGCTGCGATTGCCGATGTCGGTCACGACTGTGCCGCCAACGCCAAAGCTCCGGTCGAGATTGCCGTCAGCGGCTAACGAGACCCGACAACAGAGGGTGCAAAGGCCGATGAGGGTTGCGAGTTGTGCGAGCCGGCGTCGGCTCGCGGGGGTACGAAACTTCCGAGCACTCATAGACTGTCCTCCTTGGCTGCGGTTAAGGGCTTCAACCGCGTCCGTAAAGAGGTTCGCGTGTGAGGAACAGCTTGTCTGTAGGTGCAAAGGTAACGTCGTTATTACTTGTGCAGAACGCGGGACTCTCGCGCCGCCGCGATTTCGGGCCTCGCAATTCACGCC
>JALZAD010000162.1 GCA_030948555.1 Verrucomicrobiota bacterium
GGGAAAGCCTGGAGGCAGCCCTGGCGCGCGGACCGCTTCTCTATCGCAGCGACGAACATGTAGGAAAAGAAGGCGCTTTTCTGATCTGCAGCTTTTGGTGGATCAATCACCTGATCCGCGAAGGACAACTCCCGCGCGCCGAGGAATTGCTCGAACAGATGATCGAACTGGCCAGTCCACTGGGGCTGTATTCGGAAGAAATCGATCCTGAGACCGGCGCGTTCCTGGGAAATTTTCCGCAGGCTTTCTCGCATCTTGGTTTGATCCAGAGTGTCCTGAACCTGCAAGGCGCGAAAACGATGCGCGGCTTCCATGGGCTGCCGGATCACGAGAAGTTTCGCCGCACCGTCGGGGCGACGGTTGGGATCAATGGTGTGATCGCGGGTTTCTTTCGCGTGCCGAAAACATTGCTGCTGCTGTTTTCGAGCGCATCGAAGTGGAGTTGTAGCCGGGGGCGCTGAGCCCGGCTGATGGAAAGTGTGGAAAGCCGGATCAAAGAAAGCCGATTTCTTCCTCGCCCGCGGCACGCGCACCCGCGATGAGCGACTTGTAGCACGCGACCTCGAAGTACTCCGCGCCGTAGGCCGCGAGAAAATCCTTCACCCGCTCGTCGCGCGTGAACTTCGTCATCATGCCCTTGCCCATTTCGAGCACCTGGCCGGTCACGCTCTAAAAGTACCGAGGGGCTGCGGCCCAGCATTTCCAGGCAGCGCGAAATCCGTTCCGCGTGTTCCGCCGTTTCATCGAGATGAATGCGCGCCCGTTCGCGCACTGCGCGCTGCCCCTCTTGATTGTCCGCCTGCTTCCGCAGCATCACCTCGGGCCCGCGCTCCATGGAGTAGGCGTCCTTTAGCCTCGATCACTTCGTCACGTCGTGTTGTAGCCATAGATAATTTGCTCTTTGTTTTTGCAAAGAGAACGCGTCCGCCGCGGCGCTTGAATGCAGTCCGCTCCGCCGTCACTGAGGATGCTAAATCTTTCGATCGGTCGTCCTCTTCTCGGCAGGACGTCGCGCGGAAAGCCTGACGCTTTGGGATGACATCCGGTGGCGCTGTCAAGCGGCCGCGATGGCAATACCGTCGCTGCGTGCGATAGCAGATGAGTGAAATTTCCTCGCAAGCGGGCTCGCAGCAGATGGCCTGAACTCGCCGGGGCCGCGGCCGTCGGTGGCGCGGCCACGCTTTTCATCTCGCGCAATTTCTTCCCGACGGAGAAGAAGGTGCGCCACCGGATCGAGGCGAACTACCACGTCGGCGATGACGTCTTCCGGCGCACGATTGGACAGTTGCTCGGGCCGCCACTCCTCGAGGGGAACAAAGTCACCATGCTGTGCAATGGCGACCACATTTTCCCCGCGATGCTGGAAGGAATTCGTTCGGCGACGCGGACGATCACGTTCGAGAATTTTCTCTGGAAGGAAGGCGAAGTGACTGCGGCCTTCGCGACCGCCTTGATCGAACGCGCCAACGCCGGAGTGAAGGTGCATTTTCTGCAGGACTCGCTCGGCTGTAATTCGCTGCACAGCGACGGGATCAAACGCATCCGGCATTCGCCCGTCGAGCTAGAGGTCTTCCGCTTCAACAGCCTGGAAGTAAACTTCCGCACCCACCGAAAGCTGCTCGTGATCGACGGCCGCCTCGGATTCATCGGCGGGGTCGGGATCTCCGATGACTGGTTAGGCAATGGTGAGACGCGCGGACGCTGGCGCGACATGCATTACAAAGTGCAGGGTCCGGCCGTGGCGCAGATGCAGCAGGCCTTCATGGATAACTGGCTGCAAACCCGCGCGACCTTGCTCCACGGCGATGAATATTTCCCGAAGGAACAGCGCTTTGGCGAAGACGTCTGTCAGGTTTTTAAAAGCTCGGCCGGCGAAGGCTCAGACAGCGCACGCCTTGTTCTGCTGATCTCGATCGCGGCCGCGCGGAAGCACATCCGGATCGCGAACGCCTACTTCATTCCGGACGGTCTCTGCATGAAGACGCTGCTCGAAGCGCTCCATCGCGGCGTGAAGGTCGAGATCATCAATCCCGGCCCCGATACGGATGCGCGACTCGTCCGCGCCGTCGGCAAAGCGCGCTGGCGTCCGCTCCTCGAAGCCGGCGCGCGCTTCTACGAGTACCAGCCGGCGCGATATCACTGTAAGTATTTCCTGGTCGATGACTGCTGGGCCTGCGTGGGCTCCGCCAATCTCGACAACCGCTCGCTCTCGCTCAACGAAGAGGCGAACCTCAACGTGATCGATGGCCAGTTCGTGCACGATCACATCCAGATCTTCGAGGAGGACAAGCGCCGCTCGCGCGAGATCACGTTGGAGGATTGGCACGCGCGGCCGTTACGCGAAAAGGTGAAAGGTCGTCTCGGGCTCGCGATTCGTTCGCAGCTGTGAAATGAGCGAGACGCTGCGCGTTGCCACTTACAACGTGCACGGCTGCGTCGGCATCGACGGGCAGCGTTCCGAGGCACGTATCGCCGAGGTGATCGCGAGCATGAACGCCGACGTCGTCGGTTTGCAGGAACTCGACGCGAACCGGCAACGTTCCGCGCACGTGAAGCAGGCGGAGCTGATCGGGCAACAACTCGGCTGGCATCACATTTTCGAGCCGGCGATGCAGAACGCGGACGAGCAGTACGGGAATGCCATCATCAGCCGGTTCCCGCTCTCGTCGCGTCGCTCAATCCAGCTGCCCGGCGAGGGGAGTTGGTACTGCCGCGAAACGCGGATCGCGCTTTGGGCGGAAGCGGTCACGCAGTTCGGTCAGGTGAGCATCGTCAACACGCACTTCGCCCTCGGTCGTGCCGAACGCTTCCGCCAGGCGGAGTTGCTTGCGCGGGAGCTGACCGCTGATGAGCCGCTGATTCTCTTGGGCGACTTCAACAGCCTGCCAGGTTCCCGTTCGATCAAGCTCCTCAGCCGCGTGCTTCGCAACGTCCGCACGGAGCTCAACAGCCCGCGTCTTCATCGCACCTACCCGACGCGCCTTCCGGCCATCGCGGTCGACCACATCTTCGCGAGTCCCGGCCTGCGGCCGCTCAGCATCGCTTCGCATCGCACGGTGCTTTCGCGCGTCGCGTCTGATCACTTCCCACTGGTGGCAGCGTTTGCTGCGAGCTAAATTTCCGCCCCGATGTATCCGCCGAAACTCGACAAGATCATCCACCTCTTCGAGTCGCTTCCCGAAGTGGAGCGCCGCGAGACGCTCGTCTCCTATGCC
>JALZAD010000175.1 GCA_030948555.1 Verrucomicrobiota bacterium
TAACGAGTCGTTCACTTGGCGTCAATCGTCGCTCTCCAGGGCGACGCGCATGCGGGCGAGCGCCGGCGGCGAGCCGGGCGAGAAGACGAAGAGATTCGTGTAGTCGTTCTCATCGATCGCGATCGGCATGGTTGAACCGAACGCCTTCAGGATTTCGGGGATGGTGTTGGAATGGCCGACCACGAGCGCGTTGCCTTGCGTCTCCTTCACCTTCGCGACCAGGGCCGCGGTATCGTTCGCCGGAAGGACCGTGACGTTGAGGTGCGTGGCGCGCGCGAGTGGCTCGGCCGTTTGCTGCGTACGCTTGAACTCTGTCGCGAACACGGCGGTGATACCCGCGTCTTTCAACGTCGCGGCGAGCCACTCTGCGCGGCGTTGTCCGGGATGCGACAGATCGGGATCCTTCCGATCGCCCGCGCCTTTCTCCGCATGCCGCACGATGAAGATGAGCGGGTTCGCGAACAGCGCAGGCGCGTAAAGAAGGAAAGCGAACGCGAGAACAAGGCGCCGATTCATGGGCGACGCTACGCGTGTGTGCTTCCCCGCGCGAAACGAAAATGCCGTCTGTAGTTTGCGACGCCTCTCTGGAACGCGCCGCCGCCGTCTTATCTAAATCCTCCGCATCGCGAAGAGTTCCCGGACGACGAAATGCCGTCTGAAGGCACAAGACGGCTTCCGCCACGTGCGCCCGAAGTGCCCACAAGCGTCGGCTGGGTTGACCGAGAAAACTCAGCTACGCAAGTCGCCGCAGTTCCAACCAACTCACCGCTTAACAACCCTGCGGCGCTCAGAGCGATAGCTGGCGGAGCGTCTCCCGATCAGCTTGTCGGGAGTGCCGTGTTTGATTCTCACGCCCAGAACCTCCTGCTAATGCAGACGCAGGCCGGTGGCGGTACGCCAAACCGGTTCTGGACACCTGATCAGCGCGGCGTCACCGTCGAACCAGTGCCAGGTAATCACCTCACCTCTCCATATGCGCATCTGCCGCAAATGAGTCAGGCGCAAGCGAACAACGTTCTGTGGGGAATATTCCACGCACCACAATTTAAGCCGAATCGCTAATGCTCTTCCGCGTTGTCGCCGCCTCGTTAGGTCTATTTGGAGGTGTCATCCTCATTGTAGGTTCGATCTCCTCCACGCGCATCCGAGCGTCGCACTGGTTCCGCTTGGGATTCGCAGTTGGTGGTATTGCTACGATTGGCTGGGCAGCGTCTACACTGCTGCTCGTCTCTCGAGGAGACCAGTTTTCGACGAACGCTGTGTCGTGGTTGCATACGGCCAGGCAATGGCTCGGGATAATTGGCTTTAGTGTGCTTGTTGTGCTTCTCGCTGCGGTCAAATTGAGAGACCGAAAGCGGGTCAGCGCCTAAAGGGAAGCAGAACAGACAGGCAGCGACCCTGCCGACGATGTGACCGGGACTGTTTTGTCGAAACCCGTAGAGAGCCGTGCCTCGAGTTCGTCGGAATGACGCTCGATTGCGCAACAGGCGCTTAGTGTCAGTTTCCCCGATGCGTCGCGCCTCAATCCTCCTGCTCTTCATTGCCGCGATGGCCACCAGCTTCGCCGCCGAGAAGCGGAACGTTACCGAAAATGATCTCTTCAATTTCATCTGGATCGGCGACCCGCAGCTATCGCCTGATGGATCGCGCGCCGTGTTCGTCCGGATCTCGGCCAACGAGAAGAAGGAAGGCTATGACACGTCGCTCTGGATGGTGCCGACGGCGGGCGGCGAGGAGCCGCATCGCCTAACGAGTGGTAATCACGACAGCTCGCCGCGCTGGTCGCCGGACGGGAAGTTTCTAGCCTTCGTGCGTTCGAACGAGAAGACGGAGAAGGATGCGAAGCCGGACCCGGCGCAGCTTTGCATGCTGCCGATGAGCGGCGGTGAGGCATGGCAATTCGCGTCGCTGCCGAAAGGCGCGAGCAATCCCGTTTGGTCGCCGGACGGGAAGTCGATCGCATTTACGAGCAACAGCAATCCCGAAGACCTCGCGAAGGCCGAACGCAAGAAGCAGAAAGAGGAAGCGGCGAAGCAAGGAGCGGACACCAGTCCGAAACCATCAGGATCGCCCGCGTTGAAAGCCGACGATGAGCGCGAGAGCGATGTGCATGTCATAACGCGCGCGGTTTATCGCTCGAACAACGAAGGCTATCTCGATCCGAAACGTCCGTCGCATATCTGGACCGTGCAGGCGCCGCGCGCGGCGGAAGAAAAGGTGCAGCCGAAGCAGCTGACGAGCGGTCGCTTCCGCGATGAGGACCCGATGTGGTCGAAGGACGGCGGGCAGATTCTCTTCACCTCACTGCACGTTGACGAGCCGTACTACGAACTGCCGCGGACGGAGCTTTACTCAGTCGCGACCGCGGGCGGGGAGCCAACGAAGATCACGACGATCCCGATGGGCGTGAATGACATGGAGCTCAGCCCGGACGGGAAGCGCGTCGCATTCGTCGCGTCAGTCAACGAGCCGGTGAATTCCTACACGCAACCTGACCTTTGGGTGATGGAGGTCGCGCCGAACGCACAGCCGAAGAACCTCACCGGGGCGTTTGATTACGACATCACGAATCCGGTCTTCGGCGACAACGGCCCGCCGCGCGCCGGCGGTGGAACGCCTCCGGTTTGGAGCGCGGATGGAAAGAGCATCTACGAAATCTTTTCGCGCCAGGGCCGCACGAATCTCGGCCGCTTCGATGC
>JALZAD010000209.1 GCA_030948555.1 Verrucomicrobiota bacterium
TATTCGCGTCGCTCGGCGCGAGCCGTTGCGCGATCGAAAGCTCCGTCAGCGCGCGTTCGTAATCGCGCTCGGTGAAGTAGTAGTAAAGGCCGAGCGCGAAGTGCGCTTCGGCAAGATTAGGCTGCAAGCGCAGCGCTTCCCGAGCTGCCGCGAGAGCCTTTGACTTCCACGAGTCGAGCGGCTCGTAATAGTGGAAAATTGCAGCCCGCGTCGTCGCCAGCCGCGCGTGCGCGAGTGCAAAATTCGGGTCTAATTTAACGGCGTCCGCGTAGAGTTGCTCCGCGGTTTTATAATCCTGCAGCAGCGTGTCCGGGCTGAATTCATACTGCCGCGCGCGCAGGTAAATGACGTAGGCGTCTGCATTCGCTGTGGGCTTTGTTTCTACGCGCGCTTTTTCTTCGGGGCTGATCGAAGCGCGGAGAGCTTGCGCGATCTCGCTGGCAAGTTCGCCCTGCAGGCCGAGCGCATCGGCGAGCTTTTCGTCGTAGCGATGCGCCCAGATATGATGATCATTCCGCGCGTCGATTAGCTGCACGTTGACGACGACGCGATCGGCCGCGCGGCGCACGCTGCCTTCCAGGATGTGAACGGCGCCGAGTGTTTTTCCGATGTCGCGCAGGTTGCGTTTTTCGGCTCCGCGAAATCCCATCACCGACGTGCGGCTGATCACCTTAAGATCGCCGATGTTCGCTAGGCTCGTTAGGATGTCGTCCTGAATCCCGTCGGCGAAAAACGCGTTCTCCTTGTCGTCGCTGAGATTTTCGAACGGTAAAACTGCCACGCTCTTCGCGTCGGCGTCGCTGCTGTTTTGTCGCGGTCGCGCGCGATCGAACACTAAGATCGCAACCGCCAGCAACAACACCGCGATGATTGCAAAATCGATCTTCCGCCCGGTGCTTCGCGGCAACGAGTCAGACGGCCGGACATCTTCGCTTCGCTTCAGCCCGCCCGGCGTCAGCTCGAACGCCCAGGCGAGAATTACCGCGACGGGAAATCCAGCCACGAGCAGCACGATGATGAGGCGGACTGCCCATGACGGAATCTCGAAAAACGGTGAGACTTGCGTGACAACCTGAATGAGCAGCCAGGCAACAGCGGCGTACGCGACGCCGGCTCGATAGACGTTGCGCCGGGTGAGCTCCGCGAGGAAGTGGCTGAGGTTCATCGTGTGACGCGGACGGGCCGTCTTACCGGAGAAGCGCGTGCGAGTCGAGCCGCTTTGGGCGGAACCGCAGCGGTGCTACCGTGGGCGGTGGCGTTCGAACTCGAATCTAACTACAAGCCGCGTGGCGATCAGGGCCAGGCGATCGCGAAGCTGCTCAAGTCAATCGAGGCGGGGAATCGCCATCAAACGCTCCTCGGCGTGACCGGCTCGGGCAAGACCTTCACGATGGCGAACGTGATCAAGGAACTCGACCGGCCGACCTTGATCATCTCGCACAACAAGACGCTCGCAGCGCAGCTCTACTCCGAGTTCAAGAACTTCTTCCCGCGTAACGCGGTCGAGTATTTCGTGAGCTACTTCGACTACTACCAGCCGGAGGCTTACATCCCGCGGAGCGACACTTACATCGAGAAGGATTCTTCGATCAACGAAGAGATCGAGCGCCTTCGCTTATCAGCCACGAGCTCGCTCCTTTCGCGCCGCGACACGATCGTAGTCGCGAGTGTCTCCTGCATCTACGGCGTGACCTCGCCGGAAGATTATCTGCGCATGCTCCTGACGGTGAAGAAGGGCCAGGAGATCACGCGCGAAGCGGTCCTCGGCCGCCTGATCGACATGCTCTACGAGCGGAACGACATGAGCTTCACGCGCGGGCGTTTCCGGGTGCGCGGCGACGTCGTCGAAGTCTATCCCGCGACCGCAGATGAAGAGGCGATCCGGCTCGAGTTTTTCGGCGACGAGATCGATGCGATCACGCGTTTCGATCCGCTCACTGGACACGCAGCCGAGAACTTGAGCGTGATCACCTTCTTCCCGGCGAAACAATTCGTCACGCCGGCGGACAAGCTGAACCGTGCGCTCTCCGCGATCCGGAACGAACTCGATCACCGCATCATCGAGCTGGAATCGCAGCACCGCCTGCTCGAGGCGCAGCGGCTGAAGATGCGAACGGAATACGATCTCGAGATGCTGCAGGAGATGGGTTTCTGCAACGGCATCGAAAATTACTCGCGACACCTTTCTGGCCGCATGCCGGGCTCGAAGCCGTTTACCTTGCTCGACTTTTTCCCGAAGGATTACCTGCTCGTGATCGACGAGTCGCACGCCACCATCCCGCAGATCGGCGGCATGTATGAAGGCGATAAATCGCGCAAGACAGTCCTGGTCGAATATGGCTTCCGGCTCCCGAGCGCGCTCGACAATCGGCCGCTCAATTTCAAGGAGTTCATGGGCTCGACTAACCAGGTTACCTACGTGAGCGCGACGCCGGCGGAGTTCGAGATCAAGAACAGCGTGGTCGGCAACACCGGTTACTTCCCGCACAAGCGCGAACGCATCGGCGCCGATGAACTCGTGCCCTACATCCTTCCGGGCAAAGACGGCACACGTGTAACCG
>JALZAD010000073.1 GCA_030948555.1 Verrucomicrobiota bacterium
GCGTAAGGATGTAATCGACCGCGCCTAAAGAGTAGCCGCGCGAGACGTGGTTCTCCGTGTCATTGACCGCGCTGATGAAGATGATTGGCGTCGTTTCGGAGCGCGGGCGCTGACGGATCATCGAGGCCGTTTCGAAGCCGTCCATGCCTGGCATGTTTACATCGAGCAGGATGACGGCGAAGTCCTGCTTCAGCAGGCAGCGCAGTGCTTCCGTCCCGGAGCGCGCGCGCACGAGATTCTGATTCAGCTCCGCGAGCACGACCTCGTGCGCGAGGAGCTTATCAGCACGGTCGTCAACGATCAGGATATTAACCTTCTCGTCGGCAGCATCCGCGCCGTTTTGCTCAGCTGCCATGACGTGAACGAAGCGTTGGATGCGCACTCAGTCGGGCGCGCGGGTAGCCGTCATCCTGAGGCTGGCGAAGCGCGCCGAAGGACCTCACCGACTCGCGGCTGATCACGCAATTGGCAGGAGCGCGATCCACCACCCTGGGCGAGATCCTTCGCCGTCTTCCCAGGCTCAGGATGACGCGTGCACCGACCTCCCGCATCGTTTGGTGAAGACGCATTACCGGTGCAACCAGCTGCGCAACAACGTGAGCAGTCTCTCCGTATCGACGGGCTTCGAGATGTAATCACTCGCGCCCGCTTCGATGCATTTCTCGCGATCGCCCTTCATCGCTTTTGCGGTCAAGGCGATGATCGGCAGCGTGGCGAAGCCATACATGGAGCGAACGGTGCGCATCGTTTCGTAGCCATCCATCTCCGGAAGCATGATGTCCATCAGGACAAGATCGATGCCTTCCGTGCTCTGCAATTTGCCGATCGCGTCCTTGCCGGTCTCCGCCGCGAGCACGTCCATTTTGTAACGCTCGAGCATGCTCGTCATGGCGAAGATGTTTCGCACATCGTCGTCGACGATGAGCACCTTCTTGCCCGCGAGCACGGCGTCCGGGTCATGCAAACGCTGCAGGATCTCGCGTTTCTCCTGCGGCAATCGTGACGTGTCGCGGTGCAACCAGAGTGCCGTCTGATCGAACAATCTCTCGGGGCTGCGCACATCCTTCACGATCGTGGTCTGCGCGATCCGGTTGAGCTTCTCTTCCTCTTCGTGTGAGAGGTCCTTGCCCGTGTAAACGATGATCGGCAGATGCGGCTCCTGCTCGCGCACTTTGTCGATCAACTCGAAGCCAGACATGTCCGGCAGGAGCAGATCGAGCACGACGCAATCGAAGCGCGACTCGCGCAGATGATGGAGCGCTTCCTGCGCGTTCGCGGCGTCGGTCAGGTGCGCGGTCTCGTTCCCGATCAACTCCCGGATGCTGTTGCGCTGGTTCTCGTCGTCTTCGATCACGAGCAGCTTCTTCGCTGGCGTGGCCTGCATCTGACGAATGGTCCCGAAGATTTCCTCGATCTCGCTTTGCGAAGTTGGCTTGGTCAGGAAGCGCAATGCACCTTGCTTGAGCGCGTTCTCCGGCTCCTCTTCAGCCGAGATGATGAAGACCGGAATGTGCCTTGTGCGCAGATCCGTCTTCAGTCGGTCGAGCACTTTCCAGCCGGTGATATCCGGCAGGCTCAGGTCTAACAACACAGCGGCGGGATTGAACTCGCGCACCAACTCGAGCCCTTGATTTCCGCGAGCGGTGACGATGACCTTGAAGCCTTTCTCGCGCGTCAGATCGGCAAGCCATTGCGCGAAGTCGCGATCGTCCTCGACCACGAGGACTGCGTTATCGCCGGGCAGAATGCTGGCGCGATCATCGCTGATCGCGAACTCCGTCTGCACGGGCGGCGGCGGCGCGGTTTCGCCGTTGCGCGATTCCTCTTTCGCCGCGCCCGAGCGCGGAACGACGTGCAACTTCGCCGGCGTCGAGCTGAAGCTCTGCGGCAGGAAGAGCGTGAACGTGCTGCCGCGTCCTTCGCGACTCTCGATGCGAATTTCGCCACCGAGCACACGCGCGAGTTCGCGGCTGATCGCAAGGCCGAGACCGGTGCCGCCGTACTTCCGGCTGGTGCTCCCATCGGCTTGCTGGAACGCCTCGAAGATCGTGTGCTGCTTGTCCTCCGGAATGCCGATGCCGCTGTCGCTCACCGAAAACGCGAGCACCGCAGGCGCTCGGTTAAGCGAACCGTTCTCCGCGCTCCAACCTTCCGTTGCTGCGCCGACGCGGAGATTCACGTAGCCGCGCTCGGTGAACTTGAACGCATTCGAGAGCAGGTTCTTGAGCACCTGTTCGAGGCGCTGCGCGTCGGTCGAAATCGCCGCCGGCAGATTCGGATCCACCGCGATGGTGAAGCTCAAGCCCTTGTCTTCCGCGACATGCCGGAACGTGCGTTCCATGCTTTGGCGCAATTCCTCGAAGCGCACTTCGCCGACATCGAGCGTAACCGTGCCGGACTCGATCTTCGAGAGATCGAGAATGTCGTTGATCAACTTCAGCAAGTCTTTGCCCGAGCCGCGGATCGTGCGCGCAAACTCCACCTGCTTCGGCGTCAGGTTGCCGTCTGGATTCGACGAAAGCTGATCCGCGAGAATGAGCAGCGAGTTTAAGGGCGTCCGCAGTTCGTGCGACATGTTCGCGAGGAACTCGCTCTTGTAGCGCGAGGTGAGCGAGAGCTGCTGTGCTTTGCCTTCCAGCGCTTGACGCGCCTGCTCGACTTCGCGGTTCTTCTTCTCCACTTCCTCGTTCTGCTCGAAAAGCTGACGCGCTTTTTGTTCCAGCTCCTGGTTCGTCGTCTGCAACTCTTCCTGTCGACTCTGCAATTCGCCCGCAAGCGACTGCGATTGCTTGAGCAGATCTTCGGTCAGCGTGTTCGCCTCGATCGTGTTCAAGACGATGCCGATGCTTTCGGTGAGTTGATCGAGGAACGCCTGGTGCGTCGGGTTGAACCGCTCTACCGAAGAAAGCTCCATGACCGCTTTGACCTGCCCTTCGAAGACGATCGGCAAGACGACAATGTTCCGCGGCGGCGCTTCACCCAGACCCGAGCTGATGTGCACGTAATCGTCGGGAACACTCGTGAGAAGAATGCGCTCTTTCTCCAGCGCGGCCTGTCCAACCAGACCTTCGCCGAGCTTGAAACGATTGTTGACGCCTTTGCGTTCGCGATAGGCATAGCTCGCGAGCAACTTCAGCTCGGGGTTCTCAGCCGAGCCGTTCATAATATAAAAGACGCCCTGCTGCGCGGAGACGACCGGCGCCAGCTCCGACAAGATCATGCGGCCGACCGTGAGGAGGTCCTTCTGGCCTTGGAGCATGCGGGTGAACTTCGCGAGGTTCGTCTTCAGCCAATCCTGCTCGTTGTTGCGCGAAGTGGGTGTGGAAGGGAAACTGGGCGGCCAGGCCCATGTGC
>JALZAD010000222.1 GCA_030948555.1 Verrucomicrobiota bacterium
CACGGCTACGGCCGGAATACTTTCGATGTCGATCTGGTTATTAAACTCGATCCCGACTCGATCAGACGGGCCTTTGCTGCGCTCGCAGAGATCGATTACAGCCCCCGCGTTCCGATCATCGCGGAGCAGTTTGCGGATCCCGAGCAGCGCCGCCGCCTGTTGCAAGACAAACACATGCAGGTGCTCAATTTCTGGAGCGACAAACATCGCGAGACCCCGCTCGACGTCTTCGTGACCGAGCCTTTTGATTTCGCGGCGGAGTACGAACGGGCCGATCAGCGCGAAATCGAGCCTGGACTGAAGGTGCGAATCGTTTCGCTGCGAACGTTGTTAGAGATGAAACGGGCTGCGAATCGGCCAAAAGATTTGGCTGACATCGACGAGCTGAGCTTACTCTACGAGCTGCCGTCCAGTTACGATGCAAAGTGACGACTTCGATTGGAGCGTGACCACCTGGAAAGGTTCGCGCCGGCGGCAGCACGAGGAATATCGCGCCGTCCCGTTTAGTCGAAAGCTCGAGATCATCGAAGAGATGAACCGGCACGCGCTTGAAATTCTCGAGGAGCGACGCGCGCGCGGCCTGCCCTACATCGATCCGTTTACGTCAGAGCGCGTTTCCGGCAAGGTCAGCGAAGAGCCGCCTAATCCCGGAAATTCTTGAAGCTCGTCGCGACGCCGAAGTCTTTGCCGCGCACGAACTGAATCACCGACTGTAGTTCGTCGCGTTTTTTGCCGGTGACGCGAATCTGCCGGTCTTGCAGCGCGTTCTGCGTTTTGAACCCGCCGGCTTTGATCGCGGCGATGATCTCTTTCGCTTTCTCGCCTTCGAGTCCCTGCCGAATCTTGATCTCCTGCCGCGCGTGCCCCATGGACGAAATGGCCGCTTCCTCTTCGTCGAGATTGCGCAAATCGATCCCGCGTTTTGAGAGCTTCGTAATCACGATCTCGCGTAAGCCGCGCAGGCGATTGCCGTCCTCCGCGGTGAGGACAAGCTTGTCCTTCTCGTAAACGACTTCGGCGGTGCTGCCTTTGAAATCAAAGCGAGTGGCGAGCTCCTTTCGCGCCTGATTGAGCGCGTTGTCGATCTCCTGCTTGTCAACTTCCGAGACAATGTCGAATGAAGGCATAACCTCGACGATCTTCTTTGAAACGGCTCATCCGCCAAGCGGCTTTTTTTCTCACCCTCACGCTCCTCGCCGGCACCGGTTGCTCGCGCAAGACCGCCGCTCCTCCGCTTGTCGCGGCTGAGGCGCCAGCATCGCCGGCTGAAGATGCGGCCGCCGTGATGCAGCGCGCGCTCGAGCATCGGAAGGCGCATCGCTGGAGTGAAGCGCTGGACGATTACGAGACGGCGAAGAAGCTAGCGCCGGACGATCCGGAGGTGCACCGCGGAGTGAAGTTGTTTGAGCGCCTCGCAAAGTTCCTGGCGGAGATTCGGGAGCTCGATGCGCGGATCGCGCTGGCACCGGATGATGACCAGACAATTACCGATCGCGCGCTGCTTTTCCTCCGCGCCGATGATGCCGAGCTGGCGCTAATGGACAGCCAGGTCGCCGCGGAGAAAGCGCCGTGGGCGGTTCGGCCAAAGTTGTTCGAGGCACTTGCGCTCGTTGCGCTCGGTCGCGCGGATGAATGCGCGCCGCTCGGAGTCGATGCGCGCATTCATCTCAACAACCTGTCGCCGGAGTTTCTCGAGACGATCAGCCGCATCGATTCTGAGATTTCGGTCGAGCGAAACAATCCCGATCTCTACATCTCGCGCGCGTGGCAGTTAAACGAGACGAACCAGCCGCAGCTCGCACTCGCGGATGCCGAAACCGCGCTGCTGTTCGACGCGAACTCCGCCGCCGCGCACGCGGAGCGCAGCTACGCGCTGACGAAACTCGGCCGCGCGGATGAAGCCTTCGACGAGATCAAGCGCGCGACCGAACTGGACGCGAATCTCGCCAGCGCGTGGCAATATCGCGGCGAACTCGAGCTCGCGCGCAACGACTTCGCGGCGGCGATCGACTCACTCAGTCACGCGCTGACCATCGCGCCGACTTTTCCGGCGCTGCAAAAACGCGAGCTCGCCTATCGACAAATCGGCGACGCGCAGAAAGCCGACGAAGACTTGCGCGCCCTTCAAGCGCTCGGCGCGCACTGACGGCGAGCTACTCGAAGCGCAACGCCAGCACCGGATCGACGCGGACCGCACGACGAGCCGGGAAGTAGCACGCCATCAAAGCTGCGCTGCCAAGCAGGAGCGTGACCGCAGTGAAAACGACCGGATCTGTTGGATTCACGCCGTAGAGCAGCGCGGCCAGCAGTCGCGTCGCGGCAAGCGACGCAAGCAAACCAATCGTTAGGCCGACCGCCGCGAGGCCCATCCCCTGCCGCAAGACGAGCGCGA
>JALZAD010000225.1 GCA_030948555.1 Verrucomicrobiota bacterium
GCGCGCTTCGACTTCGACGTTGCGCCGGATCATCTCCACCTCGCGCACGATGTGTTCAGGCACGCTCTCGTCGTCCTGCAACGACGCCACCGCCGCGAGCACCGGCGTGAGCGGGGTGCGCAATTCATGGCTGAGGATGGCGAGGAAGTTGTCCTTCGCCTTGTTCGCGGCTTCGGCCGCTTCCTTCGCGCGGCTCAAATCTTCTTCGATCTGCTTGCTCCGCGTGACATCGAGACTAACGCCGGCCATGCGCACCGGCTTGCTGCGTTCATCGTAGAAGGCTCGACCGCGCGAGACCATGTGCCGGATCGAGCCGTCGCGCAGCAAAATGCGGAAACCGATGTCGAGATCGTGTTGATGATCGAGCGCGCGCTGGGTCGCAGCGTGGACGTAATCGCGATCGTCGGGGTGGATGAAATCGAACGGCTCACCCGCCGCGCCGGTGAACTCTTCCTTTGTCCGCCCGTAGAGCGGATACATGTAGTCGTCCCACGTAATCTGGCCGGTCACGAGGTTCCAATCCCACGTGCCGGTCTGGGATCCTTCGAGCGCGAGACGAAGACGTTCCTCGCTGCCGGCGAGCGCGGCGTTGCTCTGGCCAATGCGCGTCAGCATCTCGTTGAACGCACCGGTCAATTGCCCGATCTCATCCGAGCCATGCTTCACTGCGCGAACGGAGTAATCCTGCCGTTCCGAGACCGCGGTTGCGACTTCCGCCAGCGCGAGAATTGGCGCTGAAATATGGCGCTGCAAAGTGCGCGAGAGGATCAGCGCGCCGAGGAATGAGCATGCCGCAACCAGCGCGAGCAGCGTTCCGTAGACCTTCAGGCGCGAATACATCTCGCCCAGATCAGCGCGCACAAAGATCGTCCCGAGCCGCTTCCCTTCCTGCAGAATCGGCTGGTACATAACGAACCGCGTCGCTTCGAAGCGGTGGCCGTCCGCGCCCGGACGCATCGGGAATTCCGCGCGATCGCGGCCTTCCGGAAAGCTGGCGAAGATCGCCCCATCTGCGCCGTAAATGGCCGCGGCCGTGACCTGTTTTTCGGCGGCGAGCGCGTGCAGGATTTCCTGCGCATTCTTCGGGTCGTCGAAAGCGAGCGCGGCCGTGCTGTTCGAGCCGATGATCTGCCCGAGCACGTCCACGTTCACCTGCAGGGAGCGGCGGAATGTGCCCAGCTCGTAGGTGATGAGCGCGCTGCCCATGAGCAGAAGCGCGAAGCTGCTCGTGATCAGGATGACCAGCGTGAGCTTGCGCTGAATCGGGATGTCGCGGAGGCGCAGGTCCATCTCAGCGAGCGATCTCGGCGACGCGCAGAAGTTTCGAGCTCGCGTCCAGCCGCGCGGCGCGCAGAGCGTCGGGATTGATGAGGAGACGAACGCGGTTGCGGTCCGCGACGAGTGCGATCATTCCACCGCGCGCGATGAAGTCCGGGCTCTCGCCCACGGTGACGATACTGCGCCCGTTTACGGCGGCGAGGATTTCATTCACGCGCGCATTTTCCGACGCGCTGATGAAGAGCAAATGGCAGCGGCCGATCTCGCGCGGCGAGCGGTAATGCTCGATGCGAATGCTGCGTCCGCGGAAGCTCTCGCCGGCCACGGCTTCATCGAGCATCGGACCGAATGGATCGTCGCCGATCACCCCGATGACGAGGGGATCGTTGCCGCTCGCGAAGGCGGAATCCGGCCAGTCGATGAAGCGACAAAAGTTGTAGAGGAAAACCGACTTGAGCGCGTACTCGTTAGGCGGACCGCCGGCGCAGAACGCAGCCGAAGCAAACGTCAGGACGGCGAGCAGCGTCGCGAGTGAGATTTTGATCCGGCTTAGTAAGTCCATCGGACAGTGGCGAAGACGCTGCGGTCGACTTCGTGCGTCAACCCGGCGGTTGCGTTGGCGTATTCCGGATGACGCGGGTCGAGGAGATTGCGACCCACAATCCCGAGCTCGAAGTTCTTCCTCGGCGACCAGGCAAGGCGAAGATCCAGCGCGGTGTAAGCGGGGGTGGCCGGATGCGGGAGCGAATCGACGTAACGCAAGACCGCATCCAATTGCAGATGGCCCGGCAGGTCGAAGGAGGAGCGGATTGAGCCGTAATAATTCGGGTCGTTCGCTTCGCCCGCGCCGCCGCTCGTGTCCGTGCTGCCAGCCTTCGCGCGCAGATGCACACGCAACGCGCTGATGCTGCCGTCGAGGTGCCACCAGTCGGTCACGCGCCAGCGCAGGGCGACCGCTCCGCCATATGTTTCGCCTTCCAGATTGTTCGCGAGAAGCAACGCCGGCGGCGTGGTCGCGGTCACGTCAACGCTGCGGAGCCTGTCGTAGTCGTTGTAATAAGCGGCGACATCGACGGAAAGCGTGCTGGTCGGCTGAATCTTGTAGCCCAGCTCGTAGGCGGTCAGCTCTTCGGACGCGAAATCAGGGTTTGCCAACAAGACAGCCGCCCCGCCCGTGGAAGGATTCGGCGCCACGAAATCCTGATCGATGCGGGTCGGAGTTCGCACCGCGCGCGAGATGCCACCCCAGAAGCTCTGGTTCTTCGTGGGGATGAAAACGAAGCGGCCGGTGGGCTGCACTTCGAATCCGCTGAAGCTGTTGTGTTCGAACTTCGAGCCGGCGATGAGCGAGAATTTGCCCGGCACAATGTGCCACTCGTCCTGCACGTAGCCGCTGATCAGGTGGACGGTTTTGCTCGCGGGGATGAAGGCGAAGGTCGGGCCGAGATTCGCGATGTCGTCCGCGGAGACGCGGTAATTCGCGCCGTAAACAATGTCCTGCTGCGCCCAGACGAGACGGCCTCCGAGCTCCACGTCGAAGGTGTCGCGATTCTCCTCGAAGCCCGGCGGAACAAGACGATGCGTGCGGTCGTAGTAAGTCTGGAGCGAGATGCTGGAATCCGCCCCGAGCTCGCGCGTCCAACGCGCAATGAAGTTGCCGCCATCCGCTTCGACATCGTGCTCATGCAACTGCGCGAACGAGCCCGAGTAGCCGTCGCCCTGCAGCGTCACCGCATCGCCGCCGATCTTCGTATCAACCCGGAAGCCGCCCTGCGTGAAGCTCGTCTCGTCCTGCGCATCGCCACCGCCGGTGAGCGAGAGACTGTCGTGAGCCTGATGCATGACGTAGCCGCGGTAGTAAGTGTCGCGGCCGATCTGCCCGCCGTAACGAATCCCGCCGTAGCCTTCCTCGTTGCCCCCGCCGGCATCGATCAACCAGCCTTGGGTGTCCTTCGCGCTCTTCGTCCGTATGTTGATCACGCCGTTCACTGCGTTCGCGCCCCAGAGCGTCGCACCCGGACCACGAATGACTTCGATCTGTTCGAGGTCCGGCATAAAAGTTCGCTGCACGTCCCAGAAAACGCCGGAGAAAAGTGGCGTGTAGAGGCTCCGGCCATCCATCAGGACCTGGAGTTTGTTCGCGCCCGGGATGAGAAAACCACGCGCCGAGATCGCCCACGAATGGCCATCCACCTGCGCGATTTCCAAGCCAGCGGCGAGCCGAAGCGCATCCGGAATGTTGGCCGCGCCGGATCGGTGGATCGTTTCCTCCGTGAGAACATCGATCGCACTCGCTGCTTCGAGGATCGGCTCTGGACGGCGCGAGGCCGAGGTGATCTCGAGGTTCACCAGCTGCTCGAGCGAGAGCTTCTTCAACTCCGACGGCGAGCGGTACGGCTCCGTCGAACCGCTGCCTGGAATTCGCACCGCCTCCTGCGCGACCAGCTGCGACACGGAAACGACGAGCAGGTGCGCGAGAACGAAAGCACTCGTTAGGTTAAACCGCGGAGATCTTCGTCGCGCGGGAATGAAAATGGAACTGCGGCCGATGCGCATGCAGAGCCGGCGCCGTCGGGCGACGCGCGGAGGTTGCGACTTGCCTCGCAAATCGTCAATCGCGGAGGAGAATAGCGGCATAGGAGAAGATCACCGGTAGACAGCCGCAAAAATCGCGGCGGCGTAGGCGGCCGAAGAGCAGCAGCTTGGGAGCCAGTCCGTGCGCTGATTTCCACCCGCGAATGGCTACCTGGCTGCGAATGAAGTGCGTCGTCTTTCCCTCGTGAGAACAACCCTGATCAACGTTTCAAACCGCCTTCCCGTCACCGTGGCGGAGAAGATCACCAAATCGTCCGGTGGATTAGTCGCCGCGCTGGAAGGTCTCTCGACGGACGAGTACGACCTGACGTGGATCGGCTGGCCAGGCGGTTCGATTGAAGAGGACGAGCGCCGGCGGGAAATCGAGAAGGTCCTGACGGAAGAGCACGGATGCATCCCCGTTTTCCTCAGCGAAGAGGAGATCGCGGGGCACTACGAAGGCTTCTCGAATTCGAGCGTCTGGCCACTGCTCCATTACATGCCGAACTACATGCGCTACGAGCCTCGCTGGTGGGACGACTATCGCGAGGTCAATCAGCGCTTCGCCGACAAGGTGCTCGCGATGGCGAATCCCGGCGACCTCGTCTGGGTGCACGATTACCAGCTCATGCTGGTGCCGCAGATGTTGCACGAACGCATGCCGGAGCTGCGCATCGGCTTCTTTCTCCACACCCCGTTTCCGTCATTCGAGACCTTCCGCTGTCATCCGAAACGCCGCGAGCTCGTGGCCGGCATGCTGGGCGCGGATCTGATCGGCTTTCACACCTTCGGCTACATGCGGCACTTCCGTTCGACGGTGTTGCGTTTGCTGGGCCTCGAATCGGAGATCACGCGCATCCGTCAGGAAGACGGACACACCAGCGCAATGGGCGTCTTTCCGATCGGGATCAACGCGCGCAAGTTCGACGACACACTCGACAGCGAAGCATTCGTTAGGCGACGCGATGAGTTCCGCGAAGCGAACACCGGCAAACACGTCGTCCTGTCGGTCGAGCGGATGGATTACACCAAAGGAATCCTGCATCGGCTCGATGCGATCGAGGAGTTCCTCGCGCATCTGGAGGATCGTGACTCGATCAAGTTCATCTTCGTCAGCGTCCCGTCGCGCGAAGAGGTCGAGGAATACAAGACTCTGCGCGAAGAAACCGAAGCGCGCATTGGACACATCAACGGCAAATACTCGACCCTGAACAGCAGCCCGATCCGCTTCATCCACGCCTCGGTCGACTTCCCCGATCTCTGTGCGCTCTACGCCACCGCCGATGTCGGAATGGTCACGCCGCTGGTCGACGGAATGAATCTCGTGGCGAAGGAATATATCGCCTGCCAACGCGATAACGCGGGTGTCTTGATGCTGAGCGAATTCGCGGGTGCGGCGGAGGAATTATCAAACGCGTTGCTCGTCAATCCGTACGACGCGACGGCTGTGGCGGAGACGCTGCGCGAGGCCCTTGAAATGTCGGAGGAAGAGAAGCGCGCCTGCAATCAACCGATGCGCGAGCGCGTGATGAAGTACGATGCGCAACATTGGGCGCGCTCGTTTATCCAGCAGCTCACGGCCGCGGCCGAGACATCGCATCTGCCGGCGGACGAAGATCCGCGCAATGCTGCGACACGAGTCCGCGAAGCACTTGAGCATGGGCAGCGCGTGGCGCTCTTCCTCGATTACGATGGCACCCTGCGCGAGCTGGAACGCGAGCCGCGCGCGGCCAAGCCGACCGACGAAATTCGCGCGCTCCTCGACCAGCTCCGGCAGCGGGAGAACGTCGACCTCACGCTTATCAGCGGCCGCACGCCGCAGGATCTGGAGTCGTGGTTCGGTGATTCGGACATCGCGCTGATTGCCGAACACGGCGCCACCATCCGCGCGCGCGGCAGCAAGGAGTGGGAGCAATCCGATCGCGACGTCAGCTACGCCTGGAAGGAGGAGATCATCGAGCTGCTCCGACTTTACGAGCAGTCGACACCCGGCAGTTTCGTGGAGGAAAAACGCACCTCGCTGGTCTGGCATCATCGCAAGACGGATCCGGAGTTCGGCACCTGGAAGGCGAACCAGCTCACCCACGAGCTCGGCACCATCATGGCGAACGAGCCGGTCAAGATCCGACACGGCCGCAAGATCGTCGAAGTCACTTCGTCCGAAGTCTCGAAAGGCGGAGCCGTTCGACGCTTGCTGCACGAGAATGACTACGCGGTCGTGCTCTGCGCGGGGGACGATCAGACCGACGAAAGCATGTTCGAGATCGACGCGCCGAACTTGCTCACGATCAAAGTCGGCGCGGAGCCTTCGCGTGCGAAGTACCGGCTGCGCGATCCGGCGGCCTTCCGGAAGTTTCTGCGCGACGCGATCCTTAACTCTTCCGGTCATCTCGAGCGGAGCGGAGTCGAGAGACCCCGTGACAACACGCTCGGTTGAATCACGGGGTTCCTCGACTCCGCTTACGCTCCGCTCGCAATGACTCGTTAGTCCGAGCTCGGAACAGACGCTTCGAGCGTCCGGATATGCTGGAGCGCGCCAAAGCTCGTCGGCCGCCGCGTCTTCAAATCGAACGCATCGCCTTCTGTCAGCAGGTGCAACTTCACGTCGTAAACCGCGAGCCTTTTCTCCGCATGCCGCGCGACTTCGGGCAGGATCAACGCGTCACCGATCTTGTCTTCGCGCCCGCCGATCACGATCAGCGTTGGATGCGTTGCTGACCGACGGCGGTAACGCCGCGATCCGTGTCCTGCGTTTTGTCGCGCCGTTTCGCGCGTGCCCATTGTTCCGTTGCCTGCCATACGTCTCGTCAGCGCTGCTTCTGCACCGAAGCGATCGTTGACGGCATCTCGGACGTGCGAAACGCATAGGCGAGGTGGTCTGCGTTATGCGCCACGCCGACGCGCCCCTGTCGATCGAGCACGATGCAGCCGGCTTCCCCGCCGACGCGCCTGGCCATGACCGCGATCGCTTCTTCCGCGGCGCGATCCGCCTCTTCGCCATTGCACATCGCGTTCACGATTCGATGCGCCAGCGCCAGGCGCATGATCATTTCGCCATCGCCCGTTGTGGAAACGGCGCCGCCATTATTGTCCGCGTAGAGCCCGTGACCAACCAGCGGCGAATCACCGACGCGCCCCGGCATCTTGTGCATCAGTCCGCCGGTGGACGTCCCCGCGGCGAAGTTGCCGAAGACGTCGAGCGCCACACAACCGACCGTGTCCGAGCCGTGCAGCGCGAGCTCGCGTTCCCAGTCAGCGCGCACCTCTTTGTCGATCATCTCTTCCGGCTCGCAAAGTTCGCAGCCGCTTTCCTCCGCGAAACGCCGCGCGCCTTCCGCCACGAGCAGCACATGCCTCGTCTTCGCCATGACCTGACGGGCGACGGAAATCGGATGGCGCACACCGCGGACCGACGCGATGGCGCCGACCTGCAGCTTGCTGCCTTCCATGATCGCGGCGTCCATCTCGACTGCGCCTTCCGAGTTGATGGCCGAGCCGAAACCCGCATTGAATGTCGGATCATCTTCCAGCACGCGCACCGCAGCCTCGACCGCATCCAGCGCAGTGCCGCCGCCTTCTAAAATTTTTGCTCCCACGTCTGCGGCGCGGGTGCAGCCTGCGTTATGCGCCTCGATTTTGTCCGGAGG
>JALZAD010000234.1 GCA_030948555.1 Verrucomicrobiota bacterium
TACGGCGTCGACGCGTTGCGCTACTACTTGATGGCGGACATCGCGACCGGACGAGATAGCGATTTCTCCGAGGAGCGACTGATCACGCGTTACAACGGCGACCTTGCTAACTCGTTAGGCAATCTGCTCAACCGCACCTTGAACATGGCGCATCGTTATCGCGCGGGCGTGGTGCGGCAGAGTGGGGGAGATTCCCCTTTGCGCGGCCAGGCGGAGGCTGCGATCGCTGCGTTTCACCAGCAGCTGGGCGTCTACCAGGTGCACGCCGCGATCGATGCGCTGAACGGATTCGTCACGGCGTGCAATGGCTACGTGGAAACGACCGCACCATGGAAGTTGGCGAAAGACCCGGAACGCGCCGAGACGCTCGATCACGTGCTTCATGCGCTGGCGGAAGCAACGCGCATCATCGCGCTGCTTCTCTCGCCGATTCTGCCGAAAGCAGCGGGCGCAATTTTCGAGCAGCTCAATTGGAAAGGCGAAATGACTTTCGCCGCCACGGCGTGGGGCGGCTTGCCGGACAACCACTCGTTAGGCAAACCAACCCCGCTCTTCCCGCGCATCGAAGCGCCGGCGAGCTAGTTCAATCCGCTGTCGATCTTCCAGGTGATCTGCTTCGTCTCGCCAGCGATCACCTTGAAGTCGTAAGCCTCAGATCGACCGATCCCGCCGGGCGTGTCTTTGCGCGCGATTTTGTAGTCGCCGGGCGGAAGCGACACGCGAAAGGCACCCTTCTCGTCCGTCGTAAAAGACGCGACCACCTCGTCGCCTGTCTTCACCACGAACGCGACATTCGGCATCGGTCGGCTATCCGGCTCGTTCCTCCGGATCGGGCCGCCATGGCTCGGACTCATCATGATGACTCCGGCAACTCCGCTCTCGTTCGTGCCGGCGCTCATGGCGGAGCAGATTAAGGCAGAGCAAAGGAGAAGGCGTAGCAGTTTCATAACGAAGCATAACCTACTGCGCGCAGTCTTCGAGTTCGTCGGGATTGCCGTTCAGGTGTGCGAGCACTTCGCCGGCGAAATGTAACGAGCCGGTCAGCAAGGTCGGTGGCGCAGCCTGCGCGAGCGCGTCTTCCAGCGATGCGGCAATCGTCACATCGATGCCGATCGCTGCTGTGCGAATGATCTCCGCGAACTCGTTAGGCGGCAGCGCACGTTCCGTGCGCGCGGGCGGAAGGATGAAGCGGGCAGCGATCGGCGCGAGCTCGCGAACGATGGCAGCCGCATCTTTGTCACACAGGACGGCAGCGATAATCGTCGCTTTGGCTGCGCCGAAAGTGTTCCTCCAGGTTTCGACCAGAACCCGCGCGCCCGCGGGATTGTGTGCGCCGTCGATCACAACATCGTCGCCGATGCGCTGGAAGCGAGCTGGCCAAACTACGTCGGCCAGGCCATGAGCGATCGCCGCTTCGTCCAACGTGATGCCGGCCGCGCGCAGAGCAGCTTGTGCGAGCGCGGCATTCTGACATTGATGCGCGCCTTGCAGCGCAAGCGCGTGTGAATCGTCGCCGCGGCGAACGATCTCGAGGGGCGATGCACACGCACGCGCGCGTTCGGTGATCACCTTCTCCGCTTCAGGTTTTTGCACGGCGGATACGACAGGGATCTCGCGCTTGATGATGCCCGCTTTCTCCGCCGCGATCTCGGTGAGTGTACTGCCGAGCCACTTCTGATGATCGTAATCGACCGGCGTAAGCACCGCGACGACCGGTGTGACTGCGTTCGTCGCATCAAGGCGGCCGCCCATTCCGGTCTCGAGCACGATGAGCTCGCAACCGGCGCGCTTGAAATGCCACAGCGCGAGCGCGGTCGTGATTTCGAAGAAGGTCGGATGCGGATCCCACGCTGCGATCAGGTCGCGAATAGTCGTTAGGCCAAGCGCCACTTCGTCGTGCGCGATCAGCTCACCGTTGACCTGAATGCGTTCGCGAAACGTGACGAGGTGAGGGGAGGTGAAGAGGCCGCTGCGCAAGCGAGCAGCTCGCGCGATCGAGTCGATCATCGCGCAAACCGAGCCTTTGCCGTTCGTGCCGGCGACGTGAATAATTTGCTGCTCAGGCGCGGGAACTTCGAGTGCGCCTAACAAGCGCTCGACATTCTCCAGCCCGAGCTTGATCCCGAAAAGCTGCGTGCCGAAAAGCCACGCCAGCGCCTCGCGGTAATTCACGCGGCGGCGGAGAAGTAGGCGAGCAACTGCGCAAGCTCAGCGCGCATCTTCTTGCGATGCACGATGCGATCGATCAGCCCATGCTCTTCCAGGAACTCCGCCGTTTGAAAATCGTCCGGCAAAACCTGGTGCGTCGTTTCGCGGATGACTCGCTGCCCCGCGAAACCGACCATGCTACCGGGCTCAGCGATGATGACGTCACCTAACGAGGCGAAGCTCGCCATCACGCCGGCCAGCGTCGGATTCGTGAGCACGGAAATAAACGGGAGATTCTCGCAGGCGTGATGCGCCAGGGCGCCACTCGTTTTCGCCATCTGCATGAGGCTGAGCATGCCTTCATACATGCGGGCGCCGCCGGAAGCGGAGATGACAATGGCGGCGCAACGGTTCGCCGTCGCCCACTCGATCGCGCGCGTGATGCGCTCGCCGACCACGGAGCCCATGCTGCCGCCGAGAAAGCTGAAATCCATCACAGCAATCGAGACTTGATAGCCTTCGATCAATCCGCGCCCGCTGACCACGGCATCGGTCAGTCCCGTGGAATCCTGGTACTTCTGCAGCCGGTCCTTGTAGGAGGCCTGGCCTTCGATGCCGAGCGTATCGATCGAGCGGAGGTTCGTATCCGTTTCGACGAAGGTGTCCGGGTCAAGCAGCTGCTCGATGCGCTCGTTAGCCGATTGCGGAAAGTGGTATTCGCAGCGCGGACAAACGCGCTGGTTCTGCGCCAGCTCCAATACATGAACCACTTCGCCGCAGCCCGGGCATTTCTGCCACAGACCTTGCGGCATCTCGCGCTTGCGTCGGCTCTGCGTTTTGAGCGCAGGTCTTTTGAAGATGGCCATAACTCGTTAGGCGCGCGCCGCCGTCGCGGCGTGCACCGAGATTGCGCCCGCCGCCTTCAGGACACGAGCGCATTCACTCAGGGTCGAGCCGGTCGTCAGGACATCATCGATCAGCAGCACGCGTGACCCTCGCACGTCCGCATTTCGGCGTAAACGGAACGCGTCGCGCAAATTCTCCATCCGTTCCGCGCGGTCGAAGACCGTCTGCGTCGTGGTGTAGCGGATGCGTTCCAGCGGCGTCCGCATCTTCAAGCCGGCGCGGCGGCAGAAAAGCTCCGTGATTTGCTCGGCCTGATTGAAGCCGCGCTCGCGTTGGCGGGCAGGATGCAGGGGCACCGGGACGACCATGTCGAAGTGGCGGCCGTCCAGCCGTGGATCGTCCATCACTTCGGACAGCCACTCGGCGATCGGGCGCCGCAGATGCAGCTGACGTCCGTACTTGAACTCGTGCATCAGCTTCCGCACCACACCGCGGCTGCGATACGCCGCGACGGCTGATTCGAAATGGAGGA
>JALZAD010000238.1 GCA_030948555.1 Verrucomicrobiota bacterium
GTCGACGCGCGAAGCTTTGCTGAATGTTCCCGCTCTTCACCGATGCGCTGCCGGAAAACGCGCGCGAACTCGAGCGCCTGCTCAATGCGAGCTTGCAGCGACTCTTCCGCGGAATCGACGAGGCCGCCGCTGTGGCGGATGACAAATACCCGCAGCTCGCCGAAATCCGCATCACGCTCGATGGCGCGCAGCTTCGTTCCGATGCGCCGCCGCCGTCGCTGCGATCAACCGCCAGCGGTCCCGCGCTGCAGGTCGCGCGTTTCCAAATCAGCGGTGAACGCATTTCCGCCGGACCAGCGACGGTGAATCTGCGCCTCGACGCGCATGGCGTTGCGCTTGATCAAGGCCGCGACCCTTCGGGCAACGTCGTGTTGCTCGTGAAGACGGCGGACGACGGAGAGATCGAGGTCAGCGCCGACACCGCGGCGATCGAACAAGCGATCAGCGCGGTGGCGAAGAGCGAAGCGAGCAAGCACGGCGTGGTGGTTGATCAGGTGCAACTGTCGATCAAATCGCGCGGCCAACGCAGCCTCGATGCGGAGGTGCAACTGCGCGCGAAGAAGCTTTTCTTCAGCACGATCGTCCGCGTCAGCGCGAAGCTCGACGTCGATGACCAACTGAACGCGCAGCTCTCCGGCCTGAGCTGCAACGGCGACGGCGCGATCGGCGCGCTCGCTTGTGGCGCGCTTCAGCCGCACTTGCAGAAGCTGGACGGCCGCAGCTTTTCCTTGATGGCGTTGCCGCTGGGCGAAGTGCGTTTGCGCGATGTGCGGATCGCGACCGGCGATCAGATCAGGATCACAGCCGAGTTCGGCTGCTGATTACGAATTAGAAGCATGGCCGAGCAAAACGAACCGGAGAAGGCGCAGCCGAAGGACGCTGGCAATCCCACGCTACAGGATCGCGAGTCCGTGCAGGAGCGCGTGAAAGAAGGCCAGGAGAAAGCGACGCGGCACGGCGTTGAACCCGCGCCGCCGGAGCCGAAGACGATCTGACGCGCGGCGTGTTTATTCTTCCCGCAGCGCGATCATCGGATCGACGCGTGTCGCGCGTTGCGCAGGAAAGAAGCAGGCCAGCATCGCGACCGCGCTGAGCGAAATCAGCGCGACCAGCAGCGCCGGAAGATCAACCGCGCCGACTCCGTAGAGCACGCTCGCAAGCGCACGACCCGCCGCGAGCGCACCGACCAGCCCGAGCACCAAACCAATCGCGATCAGCGCCGCGCCCTGGCCGAGCACGAGGCGAAAGACATCGCCCTTCGCTGCGCCAAGTGCGAGACGAATCCCCAGTTCGCGCGTCCGTTGCGTCACGCTCAGCGCCATCACGCCATACAACCCCACACTCGCGAGCAGCAGTGCGAGCGCCGCGAAAGTAGCGAGCAGCGTCATGGTCAGGCGACGCGTCGCGAGGCTGGAAGCGATGTTGTCCTCCATCGTTGTGACCGCTCCGATCGGCTGCGCGGGATCGATCGCCTGCACCTCCCGCCGGATGGCGCCGACCAACGCCTTCGGATCGCCGCCCGCGACTCGCAGCATCAGCATGTAGCTGCTCGCCGGATTTTGCTCAGAGCAGAAATACATGTGCACCAACCCGAGCTTCTCCACGTTGTCCTCGCCTGGCGCTTCATTCCGCGTCCGCGCGACCACGCCGATCACCGTAAGCGGTGCGCCGGTCGGTTCGCCGTTCGGACTGTCGGCGTCTTCCGAGCGCTGATTGTCGTCGATGTTCAACCCGATCGGGTCCCGCCCCGGAAAATATCGCTGCGCGAAGGTCTGATCGATGATCACGGAGCGCGATCGCTTCTTGTCCGCGGCGTTGTCTTCCGGACCGAAGCCACGCCCGCGCATGATCGGCATCTTCATCACCTTGAAGTAATCCGGCGAGACGATGTTGACCTCGGCCGAAGGCTCCTTGCCCGGCTCCGCTTTCGGTGTGCCGGTGATGTGGAAGTAGCTATCCCATTCGCTGTCGTCGAACGGAATGTTCGCGCCGACCGCCGCTGCCTCGACGCCCGGCAACGCCTTCACGCGCTCGAGCAGCCGGTTGTAAAACCCGCGCATCTTGTCGTCATCGAACACGTCGTTCCCCTTCTCATCGATCTTGTTGTAGCCGTTCTTCGGGAGGTCGATCGCGGCGAGCAGGATGTTGTGCGGATCGAAATTCAGCGGCGCGTTCTGCGCGCGCCAGAAGCTCTTCAGGGTCAACCCGGCGGCCGCCAGGAGCACGACCGCGAGTGCGACCTGCGTCACCACCAACGCAGAACGCGCGCGCTGCCGGGCCGCGCCGCCACTGCCGCCGCGCGTCCCTGCTTCATGCAAGACGAGCGAAAGCGCCTCTGTGTTCGAGATTCTCCAGGCCGGCCAGACGCCCGCGAGAATGCCAGCGGTGAGCGCAACGATTCCCGTGAAGAACAACGCATAGTGATCGATTCGCGTTTCTTTGAAGCGCGGGATCTTCTGCGGCGAGAGCGCGATGATTGCGTCGAGGCTCCAGATCGCGAGCAGGACACCGGCGATCCCGCCCATCAGCGCGAGCAGCGTGCTCTCGGTGAGAAGCTGACGCGCGAGCGACCACCGACTTGCGCCGAGCGCGGCGCGGACAGCGAGTTCCTTCAGCCGCGAAAGCGCACGCGCGAGCTGCAGATTCGCTACGTTGGCGCAGGCGATCAACAGCACGCAGGCGACCGCGCCTAACAACAACCGCAAGCTCTGCCGGTAGTCGCCGACGGACGCCTCGAGCAGCAACTTCATGTTCAAACGCCGGCCGGTGTTCGTGTCGGGATATTGCTTCTCCAGCGCGGCCGCGATCGTATCGAGATCCGCGTTCGCCTCCGTCAACGAAACGCCGGGTTTCAGGCGACCGAGACTGCTGAATCCCGGATGATTCCCGCGCCGCGTGACGTTCGGCTCTTTCCTCAGCTCACCGAGTGGAACCCAGATCTGCGACTGGCGAGGATACTTCACCGTGTCCGGCAAGATGCCGATGATCTGGCGCTGGACGCCATCGATCACCACCTGCTCGCCGAGCACTTTCGGCGACTTGCCGAAGCGGGTTCGCCAGACGTTGTCGCTGATGAGGAGAACCGGCGCGCTGCCCGGTTGATCATCGGCTTCCGTGAAGTCGCGGCCCATGAGCGGCTTCAGACCGAGAATGGTGAGGAAATTCGCGGTCACGCGCCCGCCGCTTAGCCGGTCGGGCGCAGCGTCGCCGCTCGCGACCGCGAAGTTAAAACTCTCGCGCCTAACGAGTGCTATATCGGTGAAGCTATGCTGACTCCCGCGCCAATCAGTGAAGTTCGGCAGACTGACAGAGCCGGACTCGAACGAGTTTGTGCGCTCGCGTAGAAGCACGAGCCGATCGGGGTCCGGATAAGGCAGCGGCCGGAGCAGCACCGCGTTGACCATGCTGAAGATGGCGGTGTTCGCACCGATGCCGAGGCCAAGCGCGACGACGGCGATGATGGAGAAGCCGGGCGACTTCGCCAGCATGCGAAGCGCATAACGCAGATCGGTAAGGATCGAACTCATAAGACGCTTGGTGTTGCCGCTGTCATTCGGCGCGGAGTGCGATGATCGGATCTACCTTGGTCGCGCGGCGCGCGGGCAGCCACGCCGCGAGAAAGGCGACGGACGAGACCAGAATGACGAGGACGCCGAACGTCATCGGATCGGACGCAGTCACGCCGAAAAGCAGGCTACCGAGCAGGCGCGTCGCGGCGATCGCGCCGACCACGCCGAGCACCACGCTGATCCCGACGAGGACCATCGCCTGGCCCACAACGAGGCGGAAGATGTTGGCGCGCGCCGCGCCGAGCGCGATGCGAATC